>SBAV01000416.1 GCA_005239965.1 Methylobacter tundripaludum | reverse complement strand
TGAAATGCACTATTGAGATATACTAGATTAAAAAAATATTTATAGTATGAATTAAATCAACTACTTATGCGATACTTGGATTTAACAAAGTAGAATTAGTTCATAACCATGAAAATTAAAAACAACTTCCAGTAGACAATACCTTCACCAAACGGATAGGGTAAGGTGAATTTAGGGCGCTTAACAAATTGAAGGCCAGAAGAAGTATGGCGCAATTTCGTCTTTCACATTAATGACGATGCAAAACGCAAAATATTAGGCCCAGCCATTAGAACAGAGCTCTATTACAGAATCAGCCTCTGTTGATCAGTCATTTTTATTGTATAGTGTTGTTCGTTCCCATTCGGTTTTCCTAATCCATCATGCAACCTGCTTTTATCCATTTACGGCTCCATACTGAATTTTCGCTGATAGACGGCATCGTCAAAATTAAACCATTGGTTAAACGATTGGCCGAGTTAAACATGCCGGCAGTTGCCGTTACCGATCACGCCAATTTGTTTTCGCTGGTTAAGTTTTATAAGGCATCGCTGGGGCAAGGCATTAAGCCGATAGCCGGCGCCGATGTGTTGATTTTCAACAGCGAAGATCCCACTACCCCGTACCGATTGACCTTGCTGGTCAATAATCACCAGGGTTACATCACCTTAACCGAACTGATTTCCAAGGCGTATCAGGAAGGCCAGTATCAAGGCGTACCGATGCTCCGCTACGAATGGATAGAAGAAAATAACGTGGGGTTAATTGCCTTATCGGGTGCGATGAACGGCGATGTCGGTCGGGCGCTGCTGGCTGAAAATACCGCATTAGCCCATCGCCTGGCGGCATATTGGCAGGGTTTGTTCAAGGGCAGCTTTTACCTTGAGCTACAACGCATTGGCAAGCCTGAAGAGGAACGTTATATCGCCGCAGCCGTTGCGCTGGCGTTAGAGATGGGCTTGCCGGTAGTTGCCACCAATGACGTGCGTTTTATTGATGCCAAGGATTTTGCCGCGCATGAAATCCGTGTCTGTATCAACCAGGGGCGCGTGCTGGATGATGCCCGTCGGCCCAAAGATTATACCGAGCAGCAATACCTACGCAGTGCCGAGGAAATGGCAGGGTTGTTCGCCGACATTCCTGAAGCCTTGGAAAACACGGTAGAAATCGCCAAACGCTGTAATTTGACCTTAACGCTGGGCAAAAACTTCCTGCCTGATTTCCCAGTACCCGCAGGAATGACTTTGGGTGAATTAATGGCTGCCGAATCCAGGCGTGGTCTGGAAGAGCGTTTACGGCATTCCCCGGCAGTCGGTACGGGTACGGACGTAGAAAATCGCCAACTGTATTTTGATCGTCTGGAAACGGAACTGCGCGTCATCACCGAAATGGGTTTTCCCGGCTATTTTATGATTGTTGCCGACTTTATCCAGTGGGCAAAAAACCAGCAGATTCCGGTGGGGCCTGGGCGGGGCTCTGGCGCCGGTTCGTTGGTGGCCTATGCCCTCAAGATCACTGACCTGGATCCGATTGAGTTCGACTTGTTGTTCGAGCGCTTTTTAAACCCCGAACGGGTGTCCATGCCCGACTTTGATATCGACTTTTGCATGGATCGGCGCGATGAAGTGATCGACTATGTAGCTCGCCATTATGGCCGCGATCATGTCGCCCAAATCATTACCTACGGTTCGATGGCCGCCAAGGCGGTAATCCGTGATGTCGGCAGAGTTCTGGGCCATGCTTACGGCTTTGTTGACCGCCTTGCCAAACTCATCCCTTTTGAAATCGGCATGACACTGACCAAAGCCTTGCAGGACAGTCCCGATCTCAAACAATTATACGATACTGAGGAAGAGGTCAAGGCACTCATCGACATGGCCTTGGCATTGGAAGGCACCTCCAGGAATGCCGGCAAACACGCAGGCGGGGTGGTCATTTCACCGACCAAGCTCACTGATTTTACCCCGCTGTATTGCGAACAGGGCGGCGGCAATCTGGTCACGCAGTTCGATAAAGATGACGTGGAAGCGGTCGGCCTGGTCAAGTTTGACTTTTTGGGGTTGCGGACGCTGACCATCATCGATTGGGCCTTGCAAACCATCAACCACCGAAAGCAACAAGCTGGGGAAGCCTTGGTCGATATTACGCTGATTCCAAGAGACGATCCACTGTCTTACGAGCTGTTGAAACACGGGCAGACCACCGCCGTTTTCCAGTTGGAATCACGCGGGATGAAGGAGTTGATCAAAAAGCTCAAGCCCGACTGCTTTGATGACATTATTGCTTTGGTGGCATTGTTCAGGCCGGGGCCGTTGGAATCGGGCATGGTGGATGATTACATTAATGTCAAACACGGTGCCAAGGCGGAATACGCGCACCCCTTGCTGGAACCGATTTTGAAGCCCACCAACGGCGTTATTTTGTATCAGGAACAGGTGATGCAAATTGCCCGTGAGCTGGCCAGTTACACCTTGGGCGGTGCGGATATGCTGCGCCGGGCAATGGGCAAGAAGAAACCGGAAGAAATGGCCAAGGAGCGCGACAAATTCACCTCGGGCGCGGTTGCCAATCAGGTGGATGAAAAAATCGCCACTTATGTATTTGATTTAATGGAAAAATTTGCTGGATATGGATTTAATA
Organism: Methylobacter tundripaludum; assembly: GCA_005239965.1. GTDB lineage: Bacteria > Pseudomonadota > Gammaproteobacteria > Methylococcales > Methylomonadaceae > Crenothrix. The sequence continues at coordinate 492 of SBAV01000416.1, read as the reverse complement.
AAACACTAGCAAAATTTACCAAAATCCGTACACTGGCGGGTGATAAAAACATAGAAAATTGCCTAACAGGTGATGTTGTTTTTAGCATGAATGCCGATGGTTCAGTGGTGCAATCAATCGTTGTTGCATTGCACGACCACGGCATCGTCCCTTTATGGCTAATAGAGTTTGATGATGGCACACGAGAAAAATGCACCCTTGACCATAAATGGCTTGCCGACGAAGGGCAAGTCCCGCTCTGGAAAATCTTACAAATGGGTAGCCAAGTGTGGGGAGTGTGTGCCGCGCAAACGGGACATATCAACACACCAGAAACAATGCCAAACATGTATGGGCATGATCCACAGTGGCCCAAGTGCGGGCAAAGAGATATTGATGTATTGCGGCGAAATGGTAAAAACACGCAAAAATCAACAAGCCCATTTTCAAGCTTGCGCAGCGTGCCAAGAAAAACGCCGCGAAATTCGTGTACAAACGTGCAAAGATTTAGTG
>SBAV01000539.1 GCA_005239965.1 Methylobacter tundripaludum | reverse complement strand
GAGAGGGTTGGGTGAGGGGAAGTTTAAATCACCCTCATCCCAGCCTTCTCCCTCAGGGAGAAGGAGCAATACCTGTCCCGCGTTAAGTTGGTAGCCAAAATAAGCTCACTGACAAGGTGGGAAGTAATCGTATTTTTCACCTTGTCATACACGTTCACACCGTACTATCGGATAAAACCCTTTGCCAAAACAAACCCTGTTTATTTCCGATTTGCACCTCTGCCTTGAAAAACCGCAAATCACCCACCGGTTTCTGGACTTTTTAAAAAACAGAGCCGTTAAAGCTAGCGAACTTTATATACTCGGTGATTTGTTCGATACCTGGGTTGGTGATGACGACTTCATGCCACCGACTCACAAAATCCGCAAACAACTCAAACAACTCACCGATTCCGGCATAAAGGTTTATTTACAACAAGGTAATCGTGATTTCCTGCTTGGCCAACGCTTTAGCCAACAAACTGGTGTCATTTTGCTGGATGACCATGCAGTTATCGACCTATACGGCACCCCCTCGTTGCTTATGCACGGCGATTTATTGTGTACCGATGATTTGCCCTACCAGGCATTTCGTATGAAATCACATACCTCGGAATGGCAGCAAAATGTACTGACCAAGCCTTTGGCATTGCGTTTATTGGCGGCGCGTTGGTATCGGTTGCGCAGTTTTTTTCATAAACGCGGTAAATCGCAGGACATCATGGATGTCAATCAAAACACTGTCATCGAAACCCTGCGTACCTACAATTGTTTACGCTTGATACATGGCCATACGCATCGCCCTAGCATTCACACGTTTGAAATAGACGGTAAATCAGCCCAACGCTTTGTACTAGCCGAGTGGCGTAGCGATAAAGCTGAAGCGTTATGCTGGACTGATAATAGCTATCAAATAGAAGCATTTTAGCCTTATTTGTGTACTTAAATTAATGTCCTGCACTAAAGTGACTCGCTTAAACACTATTAACAGTTGACATTTAGCGTAAAAAACTTAATCTACGCACTTGGAGTGAAAAATTCCTGAAATGCATAGGGAAATAACAATATCACCCAAAAACTAATATTAGTCCTAAAAAAATCACAATCAGTATTTTGTCGTGTCACAAAATATCAGGAGAAATATATATGAACAAGCCTTTAAAAAGCTTGCTACTTGCGTCAAGCGTGGCAGCGATTTTAGCTGCACCAGCAATTTCAACTGCTAACAGCGACGTTGAAAAACTTACCCAAAACCCGGCTAACTGGGCGAGTTGGGGTGGCAACTATGCAGGTACGCGTTACAGTGAACTGAATGAGATCAACGTTGACAACGTAAAAAATCTACAACCTGCCTGGACTTTTTCTACTGGCGTATTGCGTGGTCACGAAGGTGGTCCTTTGGCCATTGATGGTATTATCTACATTCACACCCCATTCCCGAATACTGTTTACGCGATTGACCAAAAAACACAAGCCATCCTCTGGGAATTCACCCCAGTGCAAGATGCCGATGTTACTATTCCCGTTATGTGCTGCGACACGGTTAACCGTGGTTTAGCTTACGGTGATGGTAAAATCTTCCTGCAACAATCTAATACTGTGTTGACCGCTTTGGATGCCAAAACCGGTAAGCGCGTATGGAGCGTACAAAACGGCGACCCAAAACTGGGTATGACCAACACTAACGCGCCGTTGGTTGTTAAAGACAACGTTATAACAGGTATTTCCGGCGGTGAATTTGGTGTTCGTGGCTTCTTGGCCGCATACAACATGAAAACCGGCAAGCTGGCTTGGAAAGGTTACAGCATGGGGCCTGATTCAGACACTTTGATTGACCCAAGCAAAACCACTACCTGGGAAAACGGCAAAGTTACCCCAGTTGGTGCAGATTCAAGCTTGAAAACCTGGAAAGGCGACCAATGGAAAATTGGTGGCGGCACAACCTGGGGCTGGTACAGCTATGACCCTAAATTAAACCTGGTCTATTACGGCTCAGGCAACCCATCAACCTGGAACCCTGTACAACGTCCTGGTGACAACAAGTGGTCGATGTCCTTGTGGGCACGTGACGCTGACACCGGCGCGGTAAAATGGGTTTACCAAATGACCCCGCACGATGAATGGGATTTTGACGGCATCAACGAAGTGCCTTTGATCGACCAAGAAATCAACGGCAAAATGCGCAAAACCATCGTGCATTTTGACCGTAACGGCTTTGGCTACACTCTGGACCGTGAAACTGGCGAACTGTTGGTTGCAGAAAAATTCGACAAATCAGTTAACTGGGCAACTCATGTGGATATGAATTCAGGTCGTCCACAAGTTGTTTCTAAATACAGTACTGAACAAAATGGCGAAGATGTCAAATCTGAAGACGTTTGTCCTGCTGCGTTGGGTAGCAAAAACCAACAACCGGTTTCTTACTCGCCACAAACTGGCTTAGTTTATATTTCTGGCAACCACCTGTGTATGAACTACGAACCCTTTGCTGTTGACTACACCGCTGGTCAGCCTTATGTTGGCGCTACGCTGGACATGATGCCAGCTGGCAAGGACGTATTGACAGGTCAACCAGACGGCACAGCTAACCTCGGTCAATTTACTGCATGGGATTCTAAAACAGGCAAAATCGTTTGGTCTGTTAAAGAACCTTTCTCAGTTTGGTCAGGTTCCGTGGCAACCGCTGGTGGCGTGGTTTTCTACGGTACACTGGAAGGCTACCTGAAAGCGGTTGATGCCAAAACCGGTAAAGAGCTGTACAAATTCAAAACACCGTCCGGTATTATCGGCAACGTGAATACCTGGAGCTTTGAAGGCAAACAATACGTAGGTGTACTATCCGGTATCGGTGGTTGGGCTGGTGCAGTTGTTGCAACCGATGGCGATAAGGTGATCGCTGCCATGCAAGAAAAAATTGCTGCTGAAACGGATTCTGCGAAGAAAGCAGAGCTTGAAAAAGCCTTGTTGATGAAAACCCAAGAAGCTTTGGGTGCAGCGGGTGCTTACGCCAGCTTGGGTAAATTGACCAAAGCCGGTGGTGTATTCTCTGTCTTCGCTTTACCTAGCAACTAAAAAAGACAGTTAGTTTAACATTATCGTTAAAATAGAGCCCTGGCCGATTATCGGCCAGGGCTTTTTTTTGGCTGTTTATACAGTAAACCCGATATTCCGCACCCCGCTATTCGAAATTTGCATATAATTTGACATACCGTTTTCCAAGCATGTAAGTCAATTGGTTATGGTATTCGTTGCAAT
>SBAV01000234.1 GCA_005239965.1 Methylobacter tundripaludum | reverse complement strand
GTGCGTAACATCAGATAGTAAAATAAAATTGCGTACAAATCTGTGAACTATTTCACACTCAATTTGTGAAATATTTCTCTGGTTTTGTGATAGCGCTGGAAAATCAAGTCAACTGTTTTCCGGCAATGTTACAAATTACGTAATCGCTCGATTCTCCGCTTTGAAAAAGAGAGGTGCTAAAGGTCATAAAGGGAGATTTTTTTAGATAACCCCCATCAATCCCCTTTTTTCAAAGGGGAAGTGAAGGCTTTTAGCAAATCCTGCTTACCCTTCCTGGCCGTCAACTCTTGGGTTGGACAGTATGGGTAAATACACAAAAACAAATAAAGAAAACGCCGCCAGCCACAGCAGTATGGAAATATAAATGAGGCTGCCATACCAGGCAGGTAAGGCAATGGGCAACAATACCCTAAAAAGAGCGGCTAAATTAATCAAAACAAAGGCAATAACTATCGAGTTTGATGCCCTCAGCGCCCGGCCGGTATGGCCTAATGACACCCTTGCCATCATGCCCACCGTCAGTACGCCAATGCCGCCCAGAGTGAACGCATGGCTGGCCAAGGAGGGTGACACCTGCGCATATGCCGAACAGGCTGTTAAGACAAAACCCAAAATCAGCCAACCGTAACCGGTATAAAGCACCCATAACAACGGCACATACCAAATCTTTTGCACATACCAGCTATAAACCCGAACCAGATTGGCAACCGCTGCAATAATGGCGGCGCTCGCCAACACAATGCCGGTGGTGCCAAAAATTTGCAAATCAAATACCAGCACTGCCGAAGCAATGGCGGCAACATCCAAGATCGGATTTCTGATGACCAATGTTGCGGATAGGCCACGGTTGGTAAAAAAAGGAAAAACACGGCCAGCAATAATCAGTATCAGGACGATAATGGTCGCCATAATGGTTTGAATGCCCGTTTGGGCTGTGTTTTTTTGCAAACCTAAAATTTCGCTGTGAATTAGGCCATTACCCACGCTCAATAACAGTAGCAACCCCACAAAAATTAAGTTTTTATACTGTCTGGCGTGCAAAATAGGCTTGCTCACCAGGTATGCCAAAATCGGCAAAAAAGCAAAATCGACGAGCGCGATGAGGGCATCAGGCAATAATCCCTCATAGAAAGGCACAACACGCCCGTACAGCCATAACAGTGCCAATCCCGCTAATGGCCTTCCGGTTACCGTCTCTAGGCCTGTCCAGTTTTTGACTGCCGTCAACAGAAATCCGGCAATCACCGCTACCGAATAGCCCATCAGCATTTCATGGGCATGCCAATACGTACTTGAAAAATAATTGTCCTGTGTCAGTGCACCTTTAAAAAAGGCACTCCACAGTACCAGCAAAACCAGCGCAGACAGCCCCGCCAAAGCGAAAAAAACTCTAAACCCCAAGGCAAACAGCGGGTAACCCGAAACAGTGTGTATTTTCATCATGATTAACTTTCCAACCAGTCTAATTCGGTATTCGAAAAGCCTGCGATTATACGCATTTCCCGGTTAAAAGGGCCTTTCGGCTTACCACCTCGATAATAGTGCGCAATTAACGCCCGATAATGTGCTTCCGGATCTAATCCCTGTTGCAAGCAGACAAATTTAAACCAGTAAGAACCGCGTTCTACATGCCCGACTTCATCGGTTAATATCCGCGTTAACAAGGCTACTGCAACATTATCACCCATTGCTGCAAATTTGGCGATAAGCGAAGGGGTTACGTCCAAGCCCCGCGCTTCCATACAACGCGGCACCATCGCCAAGCGCCCCAATAAATCATCTGCAGTATCGACAGCATGATCCCACAGGCCGTTGTGGGCAGGTAAGTCGCCATACTGGACATTTAGGGCCTGTAAATGGCGTTGCAGCAATTCAAAATGCTGCGTTTCCTCATCGGCAACACGCAGCCAATCCCGATAAAACTGTTCAGGCAAACCGCGAAAACGGTACAACAGATCCCACGCCAAATTAATGGCTATAAATTCCACATGCGCAATGGCATGGAAAAACGCCGCCACACCGTCAGCTGTGGTTAATTTGCGGTTCGGCATGGCACGCGGCGCCAATAATACCGGTTTAGGGGGAAATTTGACTTCAGAAATGGCCATCACAGCACAATCTGTGCTAAATTGTAATAGCCCCGACTGCCCCCATTGCCAAGCCTGGTGGGTGAGCGTCAGTTTTTCTTCTATACTTGGGCTACGTAAACTCGCTTCAGCAAACTCAAATATTGTTTTCATGACCCGCCATTTATGATGACTACACTGCAAACAGATAGATCTAAATTTTTAGACATCCTGGCCTTATGCGCCTATTGCGTATTTATCTACTGGCTTTCTGCACAGGCATCGCTAAATCCTCCGATTGACTTTGGCATTCTATACCAGGACAAACTGTATCATGCCGGCGCTTATTTCATTATGGGACTTCTGGTATGGCGCAGTTTCAACCTTGTTATGCCTCGATCGGGAACTTTGGCTTTAGCCAGCATCGTTTTTTGCAGCGTGTACGGGGCAACGGATGAATGGCATCAGTCTTTTGTAAGTGGGCGATCTTCAGATGCTTTGGATTGGCTAGCGGATACAGGCGGGGCCGGATTAGCCATACTTTTCTTGAGTCAACCGATGTTTGCCGTTAAAAAAAAAGCTGTTGGTGTTGAATAACCCACCAATAAAAAAACTAATTTTTTTGTTGGGCCGGACTGCCTATTCTTTCAAAAATAGACAAGGCAGGATTGTTGTCCTTAAGCATTTTTTCACCTATTTCTTGAGAGCCTGCCATGGTCAAATGGGAACCATTAAAGTAAACAGGCTTACCGTTAAAGTAAGGGGAACACTCAACACCGTCGCACAGTTGTTCGCGAATATCAAAAAAATAAACATTCGGATAAATTTTACTTAAGCCATGAAGATACCTGTTTATAGGCGCGGCTTTGCTATGTCGAAGATGGCGTTTATTACACTGCAAATGCGGCATTCGAACACTGCGTATTTGGCAATCCCGATTATACTCATTGATGTTCGGTACACTGGCCAAAATAACAACGTTTTTTACTTGCTTAGACAAAATGTCTAAAGTTTTTTTAAATTTCAACCTAAACGCCTTCCGGCCTGTCCGGTCATAGGTGCTCCATGATCCGCCAAGAATGACGGTATCGTACTTAGGAAATTCGGCTTTAACAGCCGCCCTGTAAGTGGCACAACCTTTTTTGTATTTGGTATTCATTATCCAGTTTAAGTTACCTGCATCCAGTAACATAGGACAAGCACTTTGCGTTGCATTTCTTAAGGAAATTCCGTAATGCTGTGCAAAAACCCGCAACATGCCCAAATAATGCGCAGCATGCGAGTCGCCGAGCAACAATGCTGTTGGCTGTGTGTTTTCAGGAAAAACGCAGCGTCCTAAGGTAAAAGCGTCAACCGCAAAATCGTTGTATTGGCAATTAAAGTCATAATCAAAAGCTGCCCGGGTATCAGCGGCTACTTCGTCATATTTATGCCAATCATACAGTAGTGGAGTTTTAACTTCGATAAGTCGAATCATTACTACTGCCAGTGCCGCAACCATGACAACCGGCACGGAAAAATACCACACAAAAATATTTTTTTGACTGGTCTTGCGTATTCTTAAAGGATGTTCGACAAAAAAATAACTTAGGCTGGCCATCATGAATGTCAGGACCATTACCCCGGCCATTAGCGGCACATCCATTTTTATCAGCGCGTATCTTAAAAAAGCCAGAATAGGCCAATGCCAAAGATAAGCTGAATATGAGACAAGGCCAATGGCAACTATTGGCCTTAATGACAAAAAGCGGCCAATGAACGTTTTATCGCCGGAAATCAACAACAACGCGCTACCCAAAATCACAGGAACGGCGGCCAATCCTGGTACATCGTCGTTTTGTGACACAACAGCAAGGCTCCAGATAATCGCCACAGCACCCACGCCGGCAGCAATTTCCGACCACCGTTTATTTAAGCTAATGCCTGCGAATACCAGCAATGCCACCAAGCCACCGGCCATTAATTCCCAGGCCCTGGTCGGCAACATGTAATAGGTAAATGATTGCTGGCTTTTCAATAACATCTGCGCCAATACCAACGATGCAATGAAAACAACGGAAACAATTAAAAGGCGGGATGTCGTCGACCTTACCGACTTGACCAAAAGCCAGACGATAAAGGGCCATAAAATATAGAATTGCTCTTCAATGCCCAGTGACCAAAGATGCAATAAGGGTAGCTCTTCACTGCCGGTGGCAAAATAACCGGTGTCTATGGAAGAAAAAAAGTAAATATTGGCGGCAGAGAATAACGACCACAACGCCGACTTGGACAATGCGGCGTAATCTTTAGGCACCAACAGAACATACCCCACCAACAAGGTAACCACCAGCATAAACAACAAGGCCGGAAAAATTCGTTGTATCCTGCGTCGATAGAAATCAACAAGATTAAGCCGACCGGTTTTAGCGATGTCTTTTGCCAGCAGCAGGGTAATTAAGTAACCAGAGATAACAAAAAAAATGTCTACGCCGAGAAAACCACCTGTTAAATAGCTTGCATTGATATGGAAAATAATAACACTGAGAACGGCGATTGCCCTTAAGCCATCTATACCGGGCCGGTATTGAATAAGAGCCGCCTGATGTAATGATTGATGATTCAATGCTAATCTTTACGGTGGTGTTTTAGACAAGGGGAAAGAGCAGCCATGTCAGGAGATTCTTTTTTGTAAAGCTCTTAAGTATTTTAAGCAAGGCTTTATAAAAACAAAGCACCCCAATAAGTGCTAGCGTTAAATTATGGTGCCTCGGGCCGGAGTCGAACCGGCACGGTGTTACCACCGAGGGATTTTAAGTCCCTTGCGTCTACCAATTTCGCCACCGAGGCATCGATAACGTTGATGAGACGGGTATTATATAACAACAAAAAAAATAAACTAGGCCTACTGTGGTTTTTTTAATGGGCAATGCCATATTTTACAATTTTTAAAAATTATTATATAACAACCAACAAATGCCTTAATTGCTTAAAGGAGTCGTCAGATGATAGATTTCCATAAAAAACTTTGTATTTTGATGATTCTAAGCAGTAAAGCACTTAGCGCCGATGACAGCACACTCATGATCGGTCATTTTTCATCGGGCTCACTCACAGGTTGGCAAAGCCGGGAATTTAAAAATCAAACCCAATACCAATTCATCGATAACGATGGCACCAAAGTTTTAAAAGCAGAAAGTGTTACCAGTGCATCGGGGCTTTTCCGAGAACAACGGATCGATCTGCAAAAAACGCCCATCCTAAACTGGCGCTGGCGCGTTGACAACGCTCTTGGAAAAATCGATGAACAATCACGCTCAGGTGACGACTATGCCGCACGAATTTATGTAGTCATCCGTGGCGGCATAGCTTTTTGGCGCACCAAGGCCCTTAATTATGTCTGGGCCAGCACTACGCCCAAAGGTAAAATATGGCCCAATGCGTTTGCGGGCGATAATGTCATGATGGTCGCTCTACGTTCATCTGGCGATAAAACTGGCACATGGTATACGGAAAAGCGTAACGTTCTCACCGACTTAAAGCAACAATTCCATGAGGATATCCGCTATATTGACGCTGTCGCTATTATGACTGATACCGACAATACGCAAGGTAAGGCAACAGCCTATTATGGCGATATTTACTTTAGCAAAAACTGATCATGCACGATACGTTACCCCGCCTCCAACAAACCGATTTCCCGGCCATTACCCGCCACACGCTGCAAATAGTGCAGGTTAACCTCGGCTATTTGTGCAACCTCAGTTGTAGCCATTGCCATGTCAACGCAGGCCCAAAGCGTACTGAATTGATGGATAAGGCGACTATCGACCTGGTTCTGGATTTTGTGTGTAAACACAATATCCATACTCTGGATTTAACGGGCGGCGCACCGGAAATGAATCCTCATTTTAAATATTTAATCACCAAAGCCAGAGAACTGGACGTTAACGTTATTGACCGCTGTAATTTGGTCATACTGCAAGAACCGGGCTACGAAGATATCGCCGAATTTCTCGCCGCCAATAATGTGGAAATTATTGCTTCCCTACCCTGCTATCTGGAAGACAATGTTGACAAACAACGTGGTAAAGGCACCTTTAATGCCAGTTTGGTGGCGCTAAAAAAGCTAAACACATTGGGCTATGGGCAGCCCGATAGCCCACTCAAACTCAATCTGGTGTTTAACCCCCAAGGCACCAACCTACCCCCGGAACAAAATGCGCTGGAACAGGCTTACAAAAAATATTTGCAAGAACACTATGGCATTGTCTTTAACCAATTATTTGCCTTGGCGAATCTGCCAATCCAGCGTTTTGGCAGTATGCTAATCAGCAAGGGGTTATTCAATGATTATTTACAATTATTGAAAGACAACCACCGCGAGGAGAACCTTGACCGCGTGATGTGCCGCAACACCTTGAGCGTCGATTGGCAAGGTTATGTCTATGACTGCGACTTTAACCAAATGCTGCACTTGCCGTTGGGCAGTCACGGAATGGCAACAACGCATTTGAGCGCCCTCATAAATGATTCACTAAAAGATGCAACGATTACTGTGGGCCAACATTGTTATGGTTGTACTGCTGGGCAAGGCAGCAGTTGCGGCGGGGCATTGCAACCTCATAATACTGCACTGGCGTGAAATTTATATATTGATTCTCTGGAATTTGCCAAAAGCAGGTCAGGTCACTAAAGTTCCCAATTTTTATACGCAGCGCGACACAGGCG
>SBAV01000139.1 GCA_005239965.1 Methylobacter tundripaludum | reverse complement strand
GGGGCTTCGCCCCCTTGCCCCCCAGCATGGGCGGTTGCACCGAATGCCAGCCCTGCTGCCGCAACGGGCTGGCATTCGCTTCCACAGCCCATGCTTAAACAGCCTCCGGCTTTTAACGGCTACCGCCGCCTGTCTTGGCCGGTTGACCTAGGGCTAGCCGGAAACCTATGCGGCGGTTCCGGCTAATCCGGTGAGTCGTTGCTGCGGAAAGCAGAACGTGTGCTCCGTGCGCTGCGGTTCCATGAACCGCCGCGCAACACGCGGCCGGAGCCTGTTTCTGGCCTGAAAGAGTTAATCACCGTACCCGTTGGATAAGCATCGTACCAATCCGCACACCATTCCCACACATTACCGTGCATTTCATAAAGCCCCAATTGATTGGGTGGCAACGATTTTACCGGCACTGTCTGTTGACGATTCAACCCTTTTGCACCGTCGGCATAAGGGTATTCACCATTGTAATTGACTTGCTCTGGCGTAATATTTTCCCCAAATGAAAACGGCGTGCTTGTACCCGCCCGTGCTGCATATTCCCATTCTGCCTCAGTCGGTAATCGGTAGGGTTTTTCTGTTTTTTTGGCAAGCCATTGGGCATAGCAGTTGGCATCTTCCCAGCTTACATCAACCACAGGACGTAACCCACGCCCCCAGCCAAAATCAGTTGGTCTTTTCACTTCATGTTTATCTTCGCAGCCACCATCGTGCTTAATTAGCACAGCAAACACGTCGTATTCATCAAATGTCACTTCGTGTACACCCATTGAAAAAGCCTGGCTAATAGTAACCTGATGCGGGACTTCATTCGCTTCTCGATCCTTCTCACTCTCTAGCGATCCCATCATAAAACTACCCGCCGGTATTTTCACCACTTCCGGTTCTGGATAAGCAATGCCCGCCCACGCCAAAACAATGCCTTTAGCGGATTGCAGGGTCAGTTGCTGTGTACCGATCCACCAACTGAATACTGCTGCCAGTGTTACCAAACTGCCCACTGCAACACGTTGCTTCCAGCGGGACGGTTTTAAGCTGCTAATCCAGCGGGCATCAAACACCTGCTTATAAATGGCATTTCGCACTACCAGCTTGCCCTGTTCATCCGCCTTCACCAAACCGGACAACTTCAAAGCAGAATGGATGGGCGATTGCGGTTGGTCTGCAACCCGCTTGCCCTTACGTACCTTGGCGTACAGGTTTAGCAGATTAAGACGGTGCGTTTCGGCCTTGTTAATACGGTCATCAATCAACTTGAGATTGTCTTCTTTGGTTCTGCGCCCTACGCCCAGAAACTCAGCCTTGACTACCCGATCCACACAGGCTTCCGGTGTGTCTTTACCCTGCAATGCGGCCAAAACCAACACGCAAAGCTTTTGCGTTAAATAAGGGTGTCCATTAGTCCAATACAGCACCCGTTTTAGAAGGCGTTCGCCATCAACACCCGCGTGCAAGCCTTTAATAAAATGCTGCGCTTGTGAGAAATTAAAGTCGGAAAGATCGATACGCTGGCCAATATTAAACGGTGTACGCGTCGGGTCGCGTATCAAATCAGCAGGGCTGGCCACGCCCAGCAGCACAAAACACAGGCGGTCGAAAGCTGTTTGATTAGCCCTGGCATTAAAACAAGCGCGGATGGCGGCAAAAAAATCGTCGCTAAAAGGCAACTTGATGGTGGTGTCAATCTCATCCACAAACACCACAACCTTACCTGCCAACTGCGTTAACACCACATCCTGAAAGAAATTCATCAAACGGTTAAGCGGCGGCAGCATGACCTGCTCTTGCCACCACGCCCCCAACGCGAAGGCAATGCCCAATTCTCGCAACATTTTGTTCGCCAACCCGTAATACCATTCGTCGGCAGTCATCGATCCGGCATCCCCGCCGATGCCGGTTAAATCCAGCACAGCCACCTGTACGCCCTCTGCCCGCAAACGTGCGGCGGTGCGGGTCATCAAGCTGGACTTGCCCATCTGCCGAGGCGTCAAAACATAAACATAAGCACCCGCGAGTATACAGTCGTATAACTCGTTATCCGCCGAACGTTTAATATAGCTGGGCGCATTGGCTTTCAGCGTACCGCTGGTTTGGAAAAAATCATTGGTGTGGTTGTCACCTGGCGCGGATTCGTTCATAGGTTGACACCAAAATAAAGTTCATACAATCGACAGCGCAAGCGTACCTGGTGCCGTGACGCGCCCACTATTAAACCGGCGGTAAACAAACGCTGAAAGCTGTGTTCATCGTCACAGGATTGATCCTTCAGAATTTGTAATATCGACCGCCGCAACGCTTCGTTTGTCGACAACAGTCCTGAAAGCCGTTTTAAATGATCGCCAAAAGGCCCATCCTGCCGTGTGGCCTTGGTTTCCAGTTCGCTCAACGCCATGCCGCTTGCCAACAAATACAACGTTTGTCGTACCAAAAACGGATGTCCGCCAATCAACGCACGGATTTTTTCTAATTCTGCATCGGCAAGCGACAAACCATAGCGCTGGACTAAATCATTAAATTGTATGTCATCAAAATCTTCCAGGAGAATGGCATGGCCAACGTTAAACGGCGATTGGTTAATATCGTCTATCCACAGTACGGGATCAGTGGCGTGGGCCACTACCAAATTGCAGCGCTCCCAAACTTGGGAATCGGCCCGCCGGTTAGTCCAAAAACGCAACAAGGCGAAAAAATCGTTCCGGTAGTCGTATTTAAACACCCGGTCGGCCTCGTCCAGCATCAGCACAACTTGTTTGTTGGCATCGGCGAGAACCGCATCTTCCATGAACTCTGTGGCGCTATCCTTTGCACCCAGATACTCGTTCCAGTAATCTTCCGGTTTGCGCGTGGTCTTTAAATCCCGTGCCAAACGGTGCATCAGATAGCGCAGCAAACTATTGAGATCCTTGAGTTGCGCCTCATCTAGCCGCTGAAAATCGATATAGCACACCAGACAACCCTTATTTTTCGCATACGCGTCACTGCGCACCAATAATGAACTTTTGCCCATTTGCCGCGCACCCTTAACAATCGTCGTCGTTCCCCGGCGATTCAAAAGTCGCTCCATCTCATCATCGGCAGTTCTGCGCACATAAAAAGGCGAATGACAGGCCATAGCGCCGCGTTCCAAAGCCAATTCCAGAACACGAGGATCAATTTGCGGCAAAGGCGCACCGCGTTTTTCAGTCACATCGTGCAATTCCTGTATCTCAGCCAGCGAATCACCCTCAGTTCGGCCAACATGCGGCAATTCCAGGGAATTGCGAATCACCAAGTGCAGGGTTTCGGTAATCTCATTAAACGATTGCCCTTGCTGCCAGGCAGCATACTGTAATGGATTTAGATAACCACCTAAATCGTAGGGCAACGCACCGGTAAAATCGACGCGTATAGGCAAGATTCGTAGTTTGGCTTGCTGTTTTAATTCGTGGGCAAGTTTAATCTCCTGCCGCACCATGTCGCTACGTATGGATTCCGCAGATAACAACACGACAAAAAAATCTGCAACGTTAAGTTGCTGGTCTATTTCGGTCGCCCATTCGGTACCTATCAGCATCCTGCGATCTACAAATACTTTACAACCCTCACTGGTTAGTTTTTGTTCAATCGCTAAGGCTAAATCTTCATCCGGTTTGACGTGGCGGTAGCTGATAAAAACCTGTTGTACTTTCGATTTTTCAGCCGTATTGTCACCGATTGTTTCGTGACTGTTATTGTTGTTTTGCGGAAGATTGGTTTGAGGAACGTCTGCTTGCATTTTGGCGATAAATGCTTTCAGCAGTTGATGTTGTTCAGCCGTTTTATCCTGGGGCTTGGCGATGGAGCAATGATCAGAACCGGCGACTTTAAAAGACTCACCGAAATACCTCGCTCCAGAAAAAGGCGGCACGACTTGTTTACGCATGAAAAATTTCAGGGTGACAAATTTGTCTTCTAGCAATTCCTTGCCGGTTATTTTTAACCGCTTGGATTCCTTCAAATTGTTAAATGTTTTGTCTAAATCGTTCAGCCACTGATTATCTTGACTGAAGCGTAACGCTTGCGCTTGTGCATGTCCGGCAAACTTGGCAATAGGCTCAAGCCAATTGGCATAATCGGAACCCAAGGAAGGGGAAGCAACCAGAAAAAGTCCGATTTCGATATTCTTATCGAGCAAATCATTAACCCGCTCGACGATGAACTTTCGAACCACAATACCGCCCATGCTGTGGCAAACGAAAACGATTTTTTTGCTGTCCGCAACTTGATCCAACGTGAAAAAATGTTCTTTAAGGTTGTCGACAACATCACTTAAGCTGTAAGAGCCACTGCTGATATTGGTTTGGTAGGTGTAAACGTAAATGCCCAGTGCTGCAAATTCCGCTTCGTTTTTGAGCAGTTCTGGCCAATAGGTTCCATTGGTGTGCCGCCAACAGGCTTCGCCAGTGGATAAAATGCCATGCACAAACACCACAGACGTTGTACTGATTGGTTTACGAACCCATTGGCCTTTCATTGCCTGCCCCAGTCTAAAGTTAGAAGCTTAGAATAATGGTCGCTAAAGGAGATTTCAAGAGCTTGATAGGAATGGCCTGAACGCAGAGAAACCCACCAATTGCGAACAATACCAGGGCGCAAATACACCGCCTTAGGTGATTTTCGATAAACAATATACCTGCATCCTGTTTTAATTTATCCACAAAAAACACGAACAATGGGCAATAACATAATATTTCTACGTATATT
>SBAV01000478.1 GCA_005239965.1 Methylobacter tundripaludum | reverse complement strand
TTGGCTTAAAAACTGTGCAAGACAAAAACGATGATTCATTTTGAATGGCCTTGGCTATTAGCCGCTTTACCGCTGCCGTTGTTAGTCCGGTGGTTAATGCCCGCTACTGTGCCCATAGAACAGGCTGCCTTAAAAGTCCCTTTCCTGGATGATTTTTCTGCAGGTGATTCACGCGCGGTGTTGCCGTCCAAAAAATGGCCATTACTGCTGATGGCTGTCGCGTGGTGCTTATTTGTCTTCGCCTGCACCCGGCCACAATGGCTGGGAGAACCGGTGGAGCAGGCCATGAGTGGCCGTGATTTAATGCTGGTAGTGGACCTGTCGCCGAGTATGGAAGCCGAAGACATGATGCTCAACAAAAAATTTGTTGATCGGCTGACTGTCATCAAATCGGTGGCGAGTGAATTTATCAACCGGCGCGTGGGTGACCGGTTGGGCTTGATTTTGTTTGGGTCACAACCCTATTTACAAACGCCTTTGACGTTTGACCGAAAAACCGTGGCGACCTTGCTGAATGAATCGGTCATCGGTATGGCGGGCGACAAAACCGCTATTGGTGATGCGATTGGCTTGGCGGTAAAGCGCCTTAAAAATCAGCCTGCCGACAGCCGCGTGGCTATATTGTTAACCGATGGCGCCAATACAGCGGGCGAAGTTTCACCGATTAAAGCGGCGGAACTGGCTGCCCAAAATAAGCTGAAGATTTATACGATTGGCGTGGGTGCCGATGAAATGATCGTGCGCAGTTTTTTTGGTTCGCGTAAAGTGAACCCGTCTTCCGACCTTGATGAAAATATGCTGGTCAAAGTTGCTGAACGTACTGGCGGGCGTTATTTTCGCGCCAGGAATACCGATGAACTGAACAATATCTACATGTTGCTGGATAAGCTGGAGCCTGTTGAAAAAGACAAGCAGTATTTCAGGCCGCGTACCGAGTTGTATTTTTGGCCATTATCATTGGCATTAGCCTTGGCAGCCTGTGTTTGTTTGGCGCGAGTGAGCCTATCATGACGCTGGCGGAGTTTCATTTTCTTAGGCCTTATTGGTTGCTGGTTTTAATCCCTTATGCGGTGATTTTGAGTTTAATGTTGCGTAACAGGTTGAACCAGGGCAACTGGTCGGCAGTGTGTGATGCGGCGTTGTTGCCGTATCTGTTACAAAAAGACGCTATCAATCAAAGTCGCTGGCCATTGATGGCTGGTGCATTAGCGGCTTTTTTGGTGATTCTCGCTTTGGCTGGGCCAACCTGGGATCGCTTGCCGTCGCCGGCATTTAGAAATGATTCGGCCTTAGTGATTGCATTGGACTTGTCGCGTTCCATGGATGCAGGCGACCTTAAACCGAATCGCCTCACTATGGCGCGCTTTAAAATTGCCGACATCCTAAAACAACGTAAAGATGGCCAATCTGCGTTGTTGGTTTATGCTGGCGATGCTTTTGTGGTTACACCGCTGACCAATGATGCTGAAACCATTGCCAGCCAGTTATCGGCGCTGACAACCGACATCATGCCCAGCGAAGGCAGCAATGCGAATTTGGCCCTGGAAAAAGCCGTTGCGCTCTTTAAACAGGCTGGACTGCAAAAAGGCCATATCTTGTTGGTTACCGATGGCGTTGATATTAATAATACTTTACCGGTTGTCAGTACGTTGGGTAATTACAAATTATCGGTACTTGGTGTTGGCACGGCTGATGGAGCCCCAATTGCTTTGCCGAATGGTGGTTTCTTAAAAGATCGTCAAGGTGGTATCGTCGTGCCTAAGCTGGATCGCGCTGCGCTGGAACGATTGGCCGACGCAGGTCACGGTAGCTATCAAACGCTCAGTGCAAGCGATGACGATATTAAGTCCTTATTGTCATCGCTAGAGCCGCCCATGCAGCAAAAAACCAACACGCCCAGTAACTTGGCGCTTGAAATTTGGAATGACAGGGGGCCTTGGTTGTTATTGCTTGCGTTGCCGTTAGCGGCATTAAGTTTCAGAAAAGGCGTGCTGTGTTTTGCGCTATTACTGATTCTGCCTTTTCCTAAAACCAGTTATGCCCTGGAATGGCAAGATTTATGGCAAACTAAAGACCAGCAAGGCCTCCAGGCCTATCAAGAAGGAAACTTTGGCAAAGCGGCCAGCACTTTTGAAAATCCCGCCTGGAAGACGGCTTCACATTACAAAGCAGGGCACTATGATAAAGCGCTTGCGATGCTAAAGGGCGGTAAAACCAGCGACGACTTTTATAATAAAGGCAATGTGTTGGCGCAATCGGGTAAATTGCCCGAAGCGTTGAAAGCCTACCAAAAAGCCCTTGCACTTGATCCTAACAATGCCGATGCCAAATACAATAAAGAATTGGTGGCCAAGGAATTGCAAAAACAAAGGGAAGAACAGAAAAAACAGCAAGAGCAGCAGGATCAGCAAAAACAGCAAGGGCAGCAACAAGGCAACCAGCAACAACAATCTCAAAATAATTCCCAGGAAAACAGCGATAGCGGCGGTAAAGAACCCGATAAGTCCGACGAAGCGCAACAGTCCGAACAAAAACCAGAACAAAAGCCCGAAAAAAAACCGGGAGAATCAGGCGAAAACAGCGCAGATCAGCAAAAAGCTGAGACGCCTTCGGCTGAAAAAAACCAGCAACAGGATAAATCGGAACAAGCCAAAGCGGAAGCCGCGCAATTGGCTGGGCAGAAGAAACCTGGTGCTGAGCAGTCGCCAGAGGACAAAAAGACCCAGGCCTATGTGGTTGAAGAAAAACCCTACGACGAAAAGCAACAAGCCAATGAACAATGGCTTAATCGCATCCCGGATGATCCTGCAGGTTTGTTGAAACGTAAATTTAAATACCAGTATGGTCAACGTGAACGCGCAACCGATGGCAGCGCATCTGCTTGGTAAGCGGTTTTTACCTAATGCTTTAATGATTTTTGAGCAATGTCACTGCTGCGTATGAGTAAAAGGCGGTGGATTAATTTCCCTGAAAGTCCCCAACGTGTCCTTGTTTGCATAAGAGCAATAGGGTCAAAATGATAAATAAGCAAGTCAGGGTGTTTGGTGAGGTGTTGTTTGATCAATTCTCTGATGGCCAACGGGTATTGGGTGGCGCGCCTTTTAATGTCGCGTGGCATTTACAGGCTTTTGGCCAACCACCTGATTTTATCAGCCGGATTGGTAACGATACGGAAGGGTTGCTGATAAAACAGGCTATGCTTAATTGGGGAATGAGCATTGAAAACCTGCAAATTGACCCCACTTATGCAACCGGTAAAGTACAGGTTGCCGTGGTCAATGGTGAACCGCACTATGACATTTTGGCCAATCAGGCGTATGATTTTATTAGTGTGACACAAGTCAAGGGCTACAGGCATACGCCAAATGTACTTTACCATGGAACATTAGCCTCACGTCATCCGCTTTCAGCCGCTACGCTTGATAAGCTGGTCATTGAACATTCGGGCAAAATATTTGTCGATGTCAATCTGAGAACTCCTTGGTGGCAGCCTGAGCGGGTCAAACAACTGCTTGACAGGGCAGATTGGGCTAAGCTTAATGATGATGAGTTGATGCAGTTGCAGCCAGTTCAGGGATCGTTAAGAAATACTATGCGGCTATTTAGAAAAAACCATGACCTGGATGTGCTGATTGTGACCTGTGGTGAACGCGGCGCTGTCGCCGTAAACAAACAGAGGGAATTTTTTGAGGTTGTGCCCGCCGATACCGTGTCCGTTGTAGACACAGTAGGAGCAGGCGATGCGTTTTCGGCTGTGCTTCTATTGGGGTTGCAGCACGGCTGGCCGTTGCCGCTTACCCTACAACGTGCGCAAGCCTTTGCTTCGGTGCTGGTCGGACGGCAAGGTGCGACCGTTCAGGATTTAAGTTTTTACCAGGCATACATTCATGCTTGGCAGCTCGATTAATCTGATTGAAGATACACTATGAACGCTACAAAATTAATGAAGTTAACTGTTTTTCCGCTCTTGTTTTTGGCACTTTGGATGCCACAATTGGTCTTTGCTGTGCAAATCGATGTCACGTTGGACCGTACGCCCGTCAGCCTTGATGAATCTTTCCAGATTATTTTCACCGCCGCTGAGACGCCTGATGATGCGCCTGATTTTAGCCCTCTGGAGCAGGATTTTTCCATACTGAACCAAAGCCAAAGCAGCAACACGATATTCGTCAACGGTAACTTAAGTAAAACTGTGCAATGGACGCTGAATGTGATGGCGAAACATGCCGGCCATCTGAACATTCCAGCCATAAAATTTGGCGATGATGTCAGTCAGGCCACATCGGTTACGGTGACCAAGAACGTCGGTAAAAAAGGCATTAACAGTGACAACGAGCTGTTTTTGGAAGTCAAGGCAACGCCAGAAACCAGCTATGTGCAATCACAAGTGCTGTATACCATGCGTTTGTACACCAAATCAAAAATTGCCCAGGCCAAGCTCAGTGAGCCGGAATTGAACGATGCGGTGATTGAAAAGTTGGGTGAGGACAGTAATTACAATACGCTGTACAACGGTACAAATTACGAAGTTGTTGAGCGCAAGTATGTTATTTTTCCGCAAAAAAGTGGTCAATTGGTTATCAATCCCCTGGAGCTGACTGCGGATGTCATCACTGACATTACCCCCAGCTTTAACGATTTTTTCAGTTCACAAACAACCAAAACCAAACGCGTTGTTTCCAAGAAAGTGGTGTTGAATGTCAAGCCTGTGCCGGCCACTTTTACAGGGCAGCATTGGATAGCCGCAGAACAGTTGGAATTAAAACAGGAATGGTCTGGCGATACGCAGCAAGTCAAAGTAGGGGAGCCGTTAACCCGAACGTTGACGATACAAGCCAAAAGCACTACCGTAGCGCAATTGCCGGAGTTAAACACCGCAAAGAGCAGTGAGCAACTCAAGGTTTATCCCGACCAGCCGGTTTTGCAGGAACAAAAAAAACCGGAAGGACTGCGGGCGTTACGGCAAGAAAAAATCGCCCTGATTCCATCGCAAGCTGCCAGCTATACTTTGCCGGCCATAGAAATTCCGTGGTTTAACACACAAAGCCAAAAAGTGGAAATCGCCAGCTTGCCGCAAATGACGATAACTGCCGTTGCAGCGCCTGGCGCTAACCCCTCAGCAGAAATTACGCCATCAACACCGGTAGTCAAGGCAGAAAAACCTAAAAGTACGCCCGCAAAACCTGAGGTAAATCCGGCGCAACAAGTGCAGCCCCAACGCTCATTCAATAAGTGGTTATGGGCGGCATGTGTGTTTTTTGCGGCAGGCTGGCTGATTACCGTGGTCTATTTTTTCACTAAACGATCTACTAAAAAACAGGTGGTGGTAGAGAGTGAAAGCGATGCCAATGTCAAGGAATGTGTCAAAAAACTTAAAAAAGCCTGTGCCAATAATGATATGGAAAAGGCTAAAGAGGCGCTAATGGAATGGGGGCACAAGCAATTTGGTGTGACCAGCCTTGGTGCGGTGGCTAATTTTTGTGAGGCGCGTTTACGGGATGAAATATTGCATCTGAATCAAATTCTGTACGGCAAGGAAGCTGGGCAATGGGATGGTAAAAAGTTGTTTCAATATTTTATTGAAAACAAGGCCAGAACAGCTATCGCTAACAAAGACAACAGCTTGGAACCGTTGTACCGTTTATAATTGACGGATTTTAAAATATTCCAGTGTCATGAATAATGCCGCGATGGATCGCGCTTCGGTACATTCGCCAGTCGCTAATAGCATGTTGATTTGGCCGAGTTTCCACGGCACAACTTCCAGCTCTTCTGGCTCATCGCCCGGTAGTTTTTCTTCGTAGAGATCCTGGGCGATGACGATCTCGGTTATGTGCTCAAGGTATGATGGCGCAATAGAAAAGGAGCTCAAATGATGGAGATTTCGCGCACCGTAACCGACTTCTTCTTTGAGTTCGCGGTTGGCGGCTTCTAAAAAAGATTCTCCGGGCTCGGTTTTACCTTTGGGTAGACCTAATTCGTAGCGGTGGACACCCGCAGAGTATTCTCTAATGAGCAATACCGTTTCATCATCCAGCATAGGCACTATCAAGACGGCGCTGGTGTCGCGATTGCTACGTGCCAGGCGTTCGTAATGACGCCGTTCACCATTGCTAAATTCGATTTCCAGCGCTTCAATACGGAACAATCGAGTTTTTGACAGCGTGGTTTTATTGAGGATGGTCGGTTTTTCAGCCATTGTGGTATCTTAATAAAATCATATTTTTTAAATATAACGTACTCTGATGATAGATTGGAAGAAAATTGATACAGTATTGCTGGATATGGACGGCACATTGCTGGATTTGAGTTTTGATAATTATTTCTGGAAAGAGTTTGTGCCGCTTAAATTTGCCGAGCAGCGCGGAATATCCATCGAATCGGCAAAACAGCAGTTGGAGCCGCAATTTAAAAGCATGGAAGGGCAGTTGGAGTGGTATTGCCTGGATTATTGGAGTAATGCTTTGCAGCTCGATATTATCGCGTTAAAAGCGGAAATATCCGGCCTGATTGCGGTACTGCCGCATGTGATCTCGTTTTTAGAAAAACTTAAGTCCAGTTCGCGCAATGTGCTATTAGTGACCAATGCGCATCGTGATAGTCTGGCATTAAAAATGGAAAAAACTGCGCTACAGCACTTTTTTGACGAGATTATCAGTTCGCATGATTTGGGCTTGCCCAAAGAAAATCCCGGTTTCTGGCACACGCTGCACAAAACACAGCTGTTTGAAAAGCACACAACCGTGTTGATAGACGATAGCGTGTCCGTACTCCATTCTGCGAGACAATTCGGTATTGCGCATCTGATTTCCATCAGCAAACCCGACAGCCAATTACCCAATAGACATATAACCAATTATCCGGCTATTGAAGACTTTAGGACGTTGATGATCGGGCTTTAGGCCTGGAGTCAGCGCGTGGTTGGCGTGGTTTATGATGTCCCCGTTTGTCGCTTGCAGGCCTTTTTTCTGGTATGAGCAATTCAGCCAAAAGATCGGCGGTAATCGGTTTAACTGGAATTTTTTGGCCGATGTAGTCCTCAATATCGGGCATGGAATACGCGTATTCTTCACAAATAAAGCTGATCGCCTCACCGCTCGCACCAAATCGTGCCGTTCTACCGATGCGGTGTACATAATCTTCGACATCTTGCGGTAAATCATAATTAAACACATGCGAGACATCGGCAATGTGCAAGCCCCGCGCGGCCACATCGGTGGCAATCAGCAAGGTGATCTTGTTTTCCTGGAAATCCGCGAGCAGACTCTGGCGTTTGGCTTGCGGTACGTCACCACTGAGTGCCGCCGTTTTGTAGCCATTGGCATTGAGATAATCATCCAGCTGTTCGGCACAGCGTTTGGTGTTGACAAAAATGATACTGCGTAACGGTTGATAATGTTTGAGAATGCCCACCAATAATGGCAGTTTTTGTTGGTTGGATGGGCAAAATGCGCTTTGTTGTATGGCTTTGGAAGTCACTTCTTCGGTTTCGATACGCACCAACACCGGATTGTTCATGTGCTCATAAGCCAACTCAGTTACCTTGTAAGACAAAGTTGCCGAAAACAGCATGTTTAAACGTTGGTCGGGTGTTGGCATACGGCGTAGCAAATAGCGAATATCCTTGATAAAGCCCAAATCAAACATGCGATCAGCCTCATCCAGTACGGTGACTTGTACATTGTTCAGAGTAAAGGCATTTTGCTTATAGAAATCAATGATACGGCCAGGAGTGCCGATGATGACGTCGACATTGGATTTTACTTTTTCCAATTGTTTTTGGTAATCAGTACCGCCGTATATGAGCGCAAATTTCAGGTTGAGGTGTTTGCTGAGCAGCAAAGCATCCTTGTGGATTTGTATGGCCAATTCCCTCGTCGGCGCAAGAATAATGGCCCTGGGATACTTGATGGTGCGGGGCTGGACGAAAGCGGCAGCCGGCGCGTGGATTTCACTGTCTTCATCATACTCATCTGCATCGTTATTGTCTTCCTCGTACTCAATTTCGTTGATGAGGTGCTGAAAAGTAGCCAGTAAAAACGTGGCTGTTTTCCCGGTTCCGGTTTGCGCTTGCCCTGCTATATCCTTGCCACGCAGTAGCAGCGGCAGAGCCTTGTCCTGTATGGGGGTGCAGTGATTGAAATTGGCATCGGTCAGGCCACGCAAGATTGAATCGGATAATTCAAGATTACTGAAGCGGGTTTGTGTTAAATGTTTATCGTTCATAATTTATAGCATAACGCAAAAATGCAGCGGGTTAAAATTGATTGACTCATACCATGATCCCTCCTATAGTTTAAAGCTTTTTAGGAGACATAAACGTGAGTGATGCTGTTCTTCATGTAAGTGATAGTGATTTCGACGAAAAAGTAATTATAGCGAGCAAAGAAACCCCTGTATTAGTAGATTATTGGGCGGAATGGTGTGGGCCTTGTAAACAAATTGCCCCACTTCTTGACAGGATTGCCGTCAAATATGACGGTAAATTAACTGTTGTTAAAATCAACATCGATGAAAACCCATTGACACCACAACATTACGGTGTACGTGGCATTCCAACCCTGATGTTGTTCAAGGATGGCGAAGTGGAAGGCACCAAAGTCGGCGCGTTATCGGAATCGGCCCTTTCCAGTTTTATTGATAGCAATCTGTAAATTCCAATATCCCTCTCAAACTCGTACAAATGGTTGGACGAGTTTGAGACCTTACGCTATACTTAGTTTGTGTGTTAATCTAACATACTTAGTATATCGTCCGACAAATATCACACTCCCATATTGTCAATCCTGTCCCGGTCGTTACTGCTGATTACGCCAGTAGCTACTTTTCTTCGAGTTATCTTTGTTATATGAACCTTACCGAATTAAAACTAAAACAAATTAGTGAAGTTATTGATATAGCCGAATCTCTAGGGCTGGAAAACGTAGCCAGATCCCGAAAACAAGATTTAATATTTGCCATCCTCAAAAAACAGGCAAAAGCTGGAGATGATATTTCCGGCGACGGTGTTCTTGAAATTTTACAGGATGGTTTTGGATTTTTACGAACGCCTGGGTGTTCTTATTTAGCCGGCCCCGACGATATCTATGTTTCCCCCAGTCAAATCAGACGGTTTTCCTTAAAAACAGGCGATACCATCAGCGGAAAAATAAGGCCGCCTAAGGATAATGAACGTTATTTCGCTATGCTCAAAGTTGACCAAATCAATTTTGAACCTCCTGAAAATACTAAAAATAAAATTATTTTCTCCAATTTAACGCCACTGTTTGCCAAAGAACGTTTTGTGCTTGAGCAGGGCAATGGTACCACTGAAGACTTAACAGGCCGCATCATTGATTTGATTGCACCTATCGGCAAGGGGCAGCGTGGCTTGATCGTATCCCCCCCTAAAGCCGGTAAGACCATGATTTTGCAAAGCTTAGCCCAAGCTATTGCGGAACAAAATCCTGAATGTTACCTCATCGTTTTGTTAATCGACGAACGCCCCGAAGAAGTCACCGAAATGGAGCGCTGTGTGCGCGGAGAAGTGATTTCCAGTACTTTTGACGAGCCGGCAACACGCCATGTACAAGTGGCAGAAATGGTTATCGAAAAGGCGCGTCGTCTGGTTGAACATAAACATGACGTAGTTATTTTGTTAGATTCAATTACCCGTTTGGCGAGAGCCTATAACACCGTAGTGCCTTCTTCTGGAAAAATATTGACAGGTGGTGTCGATGCCAATGCCCTGGAAAAACCCAAGCGCTTTTTTGGTGCGGCCAGAAATATTGAAGAAGGTGGCAGTTTGACGATTATCGCCACGGCTTTGGTGGATACCGGTTCCAGGATGGATGAAGTGATCTTTGAAGAATTCAAAGGTACCGGTAATATGGAATTGCACCTGGATCGAAAAATTGCCGAAAAACGCATTTATCCTGCCATCAATATCAACCGCTCTGGTACCCGCAGGGAAGAATACCTGGTTGATCCCGATACCTTGCAAAAAACCTGGATTTTACGCAAAATCCTACAGCCTATGGACGAAACGGCGGCATCCGAATTTTTGATTGGTAAACTGAAAGATTTCAAAACCAATGCCGAGTTTTTTGATTCTATGAAGCGTTAGCATTATCATGGTCATGTCAGTTGTGAAACAGTTTAAAAGATCACAACTGATGGCCGCATTGCTTATCAATCGTGATTTGATTGATGGCAACTGTTCTACAACAACATGGAGACAGCTCATGAATCGCTTATTACCCTCATTTGTTACTACATCTGCTTTCGTTTTATCGTTCGCTTTTGCAGGCGGCGCATCAGCAGCCGATTCCTACGATCTGATGGCGGATTGTTCGGTACCTACTTATTTTGTTCAAGATAAATGCGGATTGTCTATCCGGCTGGCCGAAGATTTTTCCAATAAAACCACGCTAAAAAAACTGATATTTAGAGTGAATGGTGCGCCAGTCCATGTGGGTTACAATGACAAAAGCCCATTGCAAACTAATGCGTTCGCAACGTTTTCCAGTGCGAATTCCATTCCGGTGACTTGCGGTAAAACCTATATCATTACTGCTCATGTCGTCAAAGCAAATTCGACTGCGGAAACTAAAGTTGGCGAACCCCAACCTGTAGTATGTCCGGCAAAAAAAACCTTCTAATTTAAGCATCCCATTTTCTTCGAAAAACATCGCTAAATCTGGGGAAAGTCATCGCAGGTTTCGTTCGTGATGACTATTTCCCTGTTCTTTGGCTGTTAAATGGATTAACAATTTATCATGACTGATTTTACTTTATTGTTGCACGGCCTTATTCTTGGTATCGTTGAAGGTCTTACCGAGTTTCTCCCCGTTTCCTCCACAGGACATCTTATTTTAGTTGGACAATTGCTTGATTTTAATGATGAGAGAGGCAAGGTTTTTGAAATTGCCATTCAGTTTGCGGCGATTTTGGCGGTAGTCTGGGAGTATCGGATACGCCTTTGGCATACCTTGGTAAGCATGACTTCTGATTCGGTATCACAGCGGCTGGCCATTAATCTTATTGTGGCTTTTTTGCCTTCAGCAATATTGGGCTTTTTGTTTTTAAAGCAAATCAAGACCTATTTGTTTAACCCGATTGTGGTGGCATCTGCTTTTATTATCGGTGGATTGCTGATTTTGTGGGCAGAGCGTCGCCAACATACTATCACTGCCGAAACCGTTGATGAAATTACCTGGAAGGATGCGCTAAAAGTCGGTTTTGCACAGGCGCTTGCCATGATTCCCGGTACTTCACGCTCTGGTGCAACCATTATTGGCGGTTTGTTTTTTGGCTTATCACGCAAGACGGCGGCGGAGTTCTCCTTCTTTCTGGCCATACCCACCATGTTTGCGGCAACGTCGTATGATGTCTACAAACATTTCGATTTGTTCAGTGCCGACGATATTGGTCTGTTTGCAGTGGGTGGAGTGGTTTCCTTTATCAGTGCTTTTTTGGCGGTGCGTGGCTTGATACGCTTCATCAGTAAGCATGATTTTACCGTGTTTGCCTGGTATCGCATTGTTTTTGGTATATTGGTATTGGTTTCAGCACAGATGGGTTGGGTGGACTGGGGGCAGCATTAAGCGCTCACGGACACAGTAACCGATTTTACAGCTTCAAAATTCGGCTAGCCAGAAGGCGCTGTTCGGTGTCACGGCTTAGCGGAACCATTTCGCTATTGCCCTGATTTATCTAACTCAATAACTCTCGAATTAGGTAAAATAGAAAAATTTTCGATCAGTCATAACCGTGAAACTACAACTAGAAGATTTAGTACAGACACCTATTCCCACTAAGCACGGCGAATTTATTCTCCACTATTACAGCAACAACATCGATGACAAAGAGCACGTTGCCCTGGTTAAAGGTGAGGTTGCTGGCAAAAGCAATGTACCAGTGCGTATTCATTCGGAGTGTTTCACCGGCGATGTGTTGGGTTCAAGGCGTTGCGATTGCGGCGAACAACTTGATCTTGCCATGCGGATCATTGACGATGCGGGTTTTGGTGTCTTGATCTATTTGCGTCAGGAAGGCCGGGGCATAGGGCTGTTAAATAAGCTACGTGCCTATAATCTACAAGATCAGGGCATGGATACCGTCGATGCCAACATCGAATTGGGGCATCTTGCCGACGAAAGGGAATACAGTATTGCTGGCTTGATACTGGAAAATCTGCAAGTATCATCGGTGGAGCTGATTACCAACAACCCCAAAAAAATCGCCGCCTTGGAAAAGTTGGGCATTGCTGTGGCAAAGCGCATCCCTGTAGAAGCAGTTGTTCACAATGACAACATCGAGTATTTAAAAACCAAGGCAAAAAAAATGGCACACTTGTTGTTTGAGTCAAAAAACAAAAAAAAATGACCGCCTATGTTGGATCGTTAAGCACAGTTTCCACCAGTTTTACCCAGTATGCCGCACCAATTGGCAATATCTGGTCATTGAAATCATAGTTTGGGTTATGCAACAAACAACTGTTTTCCGAAGCGCCATTGCCGATCCAAAGATAACAGCCCGGCCTTTCCTGCAACATAAAGGCGAAATCTTCCGAGCCCATACTGGGGATGGGAGTCTGGTTTACACACTGCTCCCCTACCACAGCGATAGCGGCGCGTAAGGCCTGCGCTGTTTCTGCTTCAGTGTTCCACGTTACGGGGTAACCTGGATTTTCAGGGTTAAAGGTTATTGTAGCCGCAGCGCCAAAGCTGGCGCAGACTGCCTTAACCAGTTGCTCAATTTTTTCGGCTATGGTTGTTTTAACAGCAGGATCGAAACAGCGAAACGTCCCTCTCAATACCACAGATTCGGGTAAAGCATTCCAAGTGTTGCCGGCGTGAATTTGGGTGATGCTGACA
Organism: Methylobacter tundripaludum; assembly: GCA_005239965.1. GTDB lineage: Bacteria > Pseudomonadota > Gammaproteobacteria > Methylococcales > Methylomonadaceae > Crenothrix. The sequence continues at coordinate 4,056 of SBAV01000478.1, read as the reverse complement.
ACAGCGGGGTGGGCGGGATCCAGTGTTCTACTGACTATGGTCTGCAAGGCATTTATCACCTGAGCGGCTACGACGATCACATCATTACCCAAATGTGGCATAGCGGCATGAGTTGCCTGCCCGGTTAAGGTAATTTCAAAGCAGTCGAATGAGGCCATCATGGCGCCGGATTTGACGGCAAAGTGGCCAGCCGGAATGTCGGGGAAATTGTGCATACCAAACACGCAACTGGTCGGAAACATTTCAAACAAGCCTTCATCAATCATGCTTTTGGCGCCTGCACGGCCTTCTTCGGCAGGTTGAAAAATAAAATACACCGTACCGTTAAAGTTACGATGTCCAGTTAAATACCGTGCTGTGGCCAACAACATAGTCGAATGTCCATCATGACCACAGGCATGCATGGTGTTGGCATGGCGTGATTTGTGGGCAAAGCTATTTTGCTCCTGAATTGGCAATCCATCCATGTCAGCGCGCAAGGCGATACTTTTGCTGCTATTCCCCGCAGATAGCGTTGCCACTACGCCTGTTTTAGCCAAGCCTTGATGAACCTTTAGGCCAAAGTCAGTGAGTTTATCGGCTATAAACTGAGACGTTTGGGTTTCCTGATAGGCAAGTTCCGGGATTTGGTGCAAATATTGCCGCCAGATCCGCATTTCATTTTTTTCGCTTAAGTTAAACATATCTTCAAAAGTATTGGGTAAAGTGTCCAGAAGGGAGGCAATATTTCAGGCTAAGATGCGGTGGAAAGATCATTTTTAGTTAGCTTGAATTATAATTGAGCCACGATTGTTTTGAATAGCAATCAGGGCAATTGATACATTCAGAAAACGTGATTGGGATTCACTCGTATGACGCAAAAGAAACTGTCTTTACAAGAGCAGCTGTTAAAAGCAGGTTTGGCCAGCAATGCCAAAGCCAAGCAAATCAAAGCGAATAAGCATAAAGAATCTAAACTGCAAAAACATAACAATGTCCAAATTGTTGATGAAGTGGCCTTGCAGGTGCAAAAGGTAAAAAACGAGCAACTTGCCAAAGATCGTGAGCTGAGCGCGTTACAAAAAAAACAGGCGGAACAAAAAGCTACGGTGGCGCAAATCCGGCAACTTATCGAACTACATCGCAAGCCGCATGACGATGAAAATGGCGTTGCCTACCACTTCAGTGACAACAACAAGGTAAAAACCATTTACGTCGCTGAATCGGTGCGCGAGCAACTTATCAAAGGCAGTTTAGCGATAGTCAAGTTCGACCAGCAATATGAGTTGGTGCAAGCAGACATTGCCGAAAAAATAAGGCTGCGTGATGCAGCCTGCGTGGTATTGGTCAATAAGGTGGCGGACGACCCTTACGCCGCCTATCAAATTCCCGACGATTTGATGTGGTAGCTCGCGTTAACAATGAAATGATTAATCATGGCAGCACAGATTGCGGCCCTGTTGTTTGGCTTTGTACAAGGCATTGTCCGCGCGTTCAAATGCGGTTTCCTGGGTGTCATCATCGATAAATTCGGTTACGCCACAAGAGATGGTAATTGGTGTGAACTGCTTGCCATTAAATGTAAAATTGGTTTGCTCAATAATATAGCGTAATTGATTGGCCAATCTGACGGCCATCTGCTTATCGGTGTTAGGCAGTAGCATAGTAAACTCTTCGCCTCCAAAGCGGGAAATAAAATCGGTTTCCCGGCAATGTTCGGACAGCTTCTTTGAAATGGTCATTAACACTTCATCGCCGAATTTATGGCCAAATTCATCATTGATGCGCTTAAAAAGATCAATGTCCCAGATAATCAGGCTGAGCGGCATGTGATAACGTTTCCAGCGGGCAAACTCATTTTGAAGGCGTTCTTCGTAAGCGAGCCGATTAGGGAGCCCTGTTAGCGCATCGCGCAAAGCCTGGGCGCTGGCCAGTTCCAGCTTCAATTTTAACTCCCTGGATTCGGCTTCCATCTCCTTGACTTTAAGGGTTAACTCTTCCAGCTGCAGCTGTGTTTTTTTGCGATGGACGGTCTCTTTTTGTGTATGCTCCTGAATTTCAAGGGTAATGCACATTAGCCGTTCATTAATGATTTCTTTTAATGTTTCCAGTTTGGTTGCATTGGATGAGCTTATCTGCAAAGCTTCCACATGTTCGGAAACACATTGATCCAGTTTGCTCCGCATCAATTCCGATTCCAGTGCCGACTCACTAGCGCCATGCACGGTTTGGCCTAATTCGGTCAGCTGTTCGGTAATGTGCGTGAGAAACTTATCAATATCCTGGCGCTCCAATTGGCTGTGTTGCTTAACTTTCAACAACAGGTCAATGGATTTGTCGAGTACGGCTTGAAATGGGGTAGGGCTGTTAACCGTCATCAACTCCTGCTTTACGGTTTGCGCTTGCTGGCTAAACACAGTAGGAATATCAATACCGTCCAATAAGCGCAGCAGTTGATTACTGACAATTTTGATATCGATTTGGTTGGTAATAGCGGTGGTGGTTAAATCGGTGTTGATAATGGCTAAAATAGTACCAAACAACTGTTCATGATTAATCGTTTCGCTATTTTCTGATGCTGTTTTTAACGCTTGCAGGGCTGCTTGATGCTCGGTAGACGTGTATTGGCGCAACAAAAAGTCGAACAGTAATCCTGTTCTTGAGGAGGCGCCAGATGATACCTTGTTGATATCATCCAATACTGCGGTAAAGTTTTCCAAATCCTGTTTCAGGGTGTTGCTGTCTATGCCCTGTTCTAAATGATCTCGAATAGATTGCAAATGCTGATCGAGTTGCGCATCAAAACCAGAAGCTGCCAAGGATAAGCGTATTATTGTCTTGCACAGCAGCGCCTGTTTTTCGCTTTCCGTTTCAGTGGCGTGCTGCTGTTCATCAAGCAGTTTTAAATATTTGTCTTTCCATTTGTCTTTGTCAGCATCTTTGGTAAAGAAACCCATAATCTAAGCCTTGTCAATGAAAGGGCACGCCTTTGTTGGGACTGCCTTATATGCTATTTCTTTGCGCCGCTTTCTTGTTTAACAAGACGGGTCATAACTTCAATCATTTTTTCATGAGAGCCAGCCAGAGGGCCATTGGTTTTGTATTTTCCGTTAATAATGACGGCAGGAACGCCGGTTAAACCGTAACTTGCAGCCATAGGAGGAGCTTTTCGCATTTTGGCGTCGACAACGAATGAGTTGAAAGTGTCACGAAATTCGGTTTCTTTAACGCCATGGGCAACAAAAAATTTGGCCAGTTCATCTTCGGTTTCCAGGCTTTGTTTTTTATTTTGTATGGCATCAAAAAAGTCATCATGTACCTTATCGACAACACCCAATGCTTCCGCTGTATAGTAAGCTTTGGCATGTTTGGCCCAAACTTCATTAAACGCGGCGGGTTGCCTGATAAATTCAACGTTTTTGGGCTGACTTTTCACCCATTTCTGTAGTTCCGGTTCAAAGTCATAGCAATGTGGGCAACCATACCAAAAAAACTCGATAACTTCAACTTTATCAGGGTGTTGCGTTGGTTGGGCGGGGGAAATTACTTCATAGCCAGGACTGGGTTCCTCGGCTTTTAATACAGTTGACAATGAAAACAATACAATCAATAAGCCAGCTAGGGGAATTTTCTTAAGCATCGTCGGAAGTTCTCTAAAATAATTAGGCAAATAAAATTATAATAGCACTAAATTAATTGATATGGTCGAAACAATTAATTTTTAAGCTTATTTCATCATCGAAATACGATAAGAAACCGCCTTAATTTCCTCATCGGTCATTTTTTTAGCAATCATGTGCATCATATTGTCAGGATTATTGCTACGAGTACCATTTTTAAAGTCAGTAAGGGTCTTAATCAGATAATCGGCATGTTGCGATTTGAGCGCAGGAAATGCCGCTGGTCTATTACCTTCGCCTGAAGCGTCATGGCAAGCTATGCAGGCTGACACTTCTCGAACCAAATCACCGTTACGATACAAATTGCTGCCTTGTTTTATAAGGCCTTGCATTGTTAGCTTGGGGCCTGCCTGCTTTTGTGCTGATGCGCCTTCGTCATCACTGTCATCTACAGGCA
>SBAV01000236.1 GCA_005239965.1 Methylobacter tundripaludum | reverse complement strand
GTTTCACTATTTTGTACGCCAATCATAGCGTATACAATATCTCCAATAATTTGAATAATCTTTGGTTTTTTCATATCCATCCCGTGCAAATGTTAACATGATAGTGTTTAGCCGTTTGTTAAGCAATCATAAAGTTCCGGCCCTGTTTCACGTTTGTATCGCTTCTCGGTGTATTGAAGTACGCATAAAAAAACTTACCGGCATAATATAGACTTTTACTCCAACCTCCCAGCACAATGAGCAAAACAGAGTTATTAAAACAGCAATTATCCCAGAGAATCCTGTTCTTAGACGGTGCAATGGGCACCATGATCCAAGGCTATAAGCTGGAAGAAAAAGATTTTCGTGGTGAGCGGTTTGCACAGTGGGAGGTCGATCTTAAAGGTAATAATGATTTGCTGTCGATAACCCAGCCGGATATTATTAAATCGATACACAGCGCCTATTTTGAAGCAGGTTCCGATATTGTCGAAACTAATACTTTTAATTCGACCAGCGTATCCATGGCGGATTACGGCATGGAAGCATTCGTTTATGAGCTGAATGTCGAATCGGCCCGTATTGCCCGGCAAGCCGCCGATGAGTACACGGCTAAAACGCCCGAAAAGCCGCGCTTTGTTGCCGGTGTACTGGGTCCAACCGCCCGTACTGCCTCGATGTCGCCGGATGTTAACGACCCCGGTTTCCGTAATATTTCCTTTGACGAACTGGTGGTCGCCTACACGGAAGCCACACGAGGATTGATTGATGGCGGTGCGGACATTGTCCTGATCGAAACTATTTTCGATACCCTCAATGCCAAAGCCGCCATTTTTGCGGTGGATCAATATTTTGAAACCATTGGCTATAAATTGCCGGTGATGATCTCCGGCACTATCACTGATGCCTCCGGCAGAACCCTATCCGGTCAAACCGTTGGGGCTTTCTGGAATTCGTTAAAACATATTGAGCCGATTTCCTTTGGTTTTAACTGTGCCTTGGGTGCAACCGAGCTGCGCCAATATATCGCCGAATTATCGTCTATTGCCGATACCTGCGTCTCTGCGCATCCGAATGCCGGCTTGCCCAATGAATTTGGCGAATACGACGAAACCCCCGAACAAATGGCCAAAGAACTGGCCGATTGGGCGCAAAGTGGCTACCTGAATATTATCGGCGGCTGTTGCGGTACGTCACCAGCGACAATCAACGCCATTAGCGATGCGGTACGCCAATACCCGCCGCGCGTTGTTCCTGAAATCACCAAACAATGTCGACTGGCAGGGCTTGAGCCCATGTCGATAGGACCTGACTCGCTATTTGTGAATGTGGGCGAGCGCACTAACGTTACTGGCTCTGCGGCTTTCAAGCGGCTGATTATTGAGGGCAACTTTGAGGCCGCCCTGGATGTTGCCCGGCAACAGGTTGAAAATGGCGCACAGATCATCGACATCAATATGGATGAAGGCATGTTGGAGTCCAAAGACGCGATGGTGCGTTTTTTGATGCTGATCGCATCGGAACCCGATATTGCCAAAGTGCCGATTATGCTCGATTCGTCCAAATGGGATATTTTGGAAGCCGGGCTGAAATGTATCCAGGGCAAGGGTGTCGTCAATTCCATTTCGCTGAAAGAAGGCGAAGAAGCTTTTATCAAGCACGCTAAACTGGTCAAACGTTATGGCGCTGCGGTTATTGTCATGGCATTTGATGAAGAAGGGCAGGCCGATACTAAGGCGCGTAAAGTCGAAATCTGCCAACGCGCCTATAAAATTTTGCTGGAACAGGTTGATTTCCCGCCCGAAGACATTATTTTTGACCCGAACATTTTTGCCGTTGCCACTGGCATAGAAGAGCACAACAATTACGGGGTGGATTTTATTGAAGCCACCCGTGAAATCAAGCGCACCTTGCCTTACGCGCTGGTTTCCGGCGGCGTGTCCAACGTGTCGTTTTCGTTCCGTGGCAACAATCCGGTGCGCGAAGCCATCCATGCCGTGTTTTTGTACCATGCCATCCAGGCCGGCATGTCGATGGGTATTGTCAACGCCGGACAATTGGCCATTTATGAAGACATCCCCCGTGATTTGCGCGATGCCGTTGAGGATGTGATACTCAACAGGCACGACGGCAGCGGTACCGAAAAATTGCTGGAGCTGGCCGAAAAATACCGTGGTGATGGCAGTAGCAGCGACAACAAGCAGGAAGATTTGGAATGGCGTAGCTGGCCGGTCAGCAAACGCCTGGAACACGCGCTGGTCAAGGGTATCACTGATTACATCGACGAAGACACCGAAGCTGCGCGATTGGAAGCCGAACGTCCATTGCATGTGATTGAAGGCGCGTTGATGGATGGCATGAACGTGGTTGGCGATTTGTTCGGTGCAGGCAAAATGTTCCTGCCGCAAGTGGTCAAATCGGCGCGGGTAATGAAAAAGGCGGTCGCTTATTTAATGCCGTTTATGGAAGCCGATAAATCTGCCGCCGACCGGCAAACCAACGGTAAAATCCTGATGGCAACTGTAAAGGGCGACGTACATGACATCGGCAAAAATATCGTCGGCGTGGTGTTGCAATGCAATAACTATGAGGTTATCGATTTGGGCGTGATGGTGCCTGCCGAAAAGATCTTGCAAACGGCACGCTTGGAAAATGTCGATATTATCGGCTTAAGCGGTCTGATTACGCCTTCTTTGGATGAAATGGTGCATGTCGCCAAGGAAATGCAGCGCCAGGGCTTTACCATTCCGTTGATGATCGGCGGCGCAACTACTTCCCGCGCCCATACTGCCGTCAAAATTGAGCCGCATTATAAGGGCGCAACCGTGTACGTCACCGATGCTTCGCGCGGCGTGGGCGTAGCCAGCAATCTGTTGAGTGCAGAGTTAAAGGATGACTTTGTCAACAGCATACGCGCTGAATACGCCGAAGTGCGTGAACGCCACAAAGGCAAGGAATCCAAAACCAAGCAGCATCCTCTGGAAGAAGCCAGGCGCAACAAGTTTAATTGGGGTGATTATGAGCCGGTAACGCCGTCATTCTTAGGGGTCAAGGTCATTGATGATGTGCCTTTGGTAACGCTGGTCGATTACATTGACTGGTCGCCGTTTTTCCAAACCTGGGAAATGGCGGGTAGTTATCCGAAAATCTTGGATGACAAGATCATTGGCAACGAAGCTCGAAAATTGTTTAACGATGCCCAAACGATGTTAACGCAACTGGTCGCCGAACAATGGTTGAAAGCTAGAGCCGTCATCGGCTTTTTCCCGGCTTGGAGCGAAGGTGATGATGTGGTGGTTTATACCGACGAATCACGCACACAACAACGTGAAGTTCTGCACCATTTGCGCCAGCAAAATGTGAAAGCGCCGGGGCGCCCTAATTATTGCCTGTCTGACTTCATTGCTCCGATTGCAAGCGGCAAGCCTGATTATATCGGCGGCTTTGCCGTGACTACTGGCATCGGCATAGAGGAAAAGCTGGCACAGTTCGAAAACGATCACGATGATTACAGCTCGATTATGCTTAAAGCTTTGGCTGATCGGTTGGCTGAGGCTTTCGCCGAGTATATGCACAAGGTAGTCAGGAAGAATTATTGGGGTTATTCAGAAGACGAGGCTATAGACAATGAGCAGTTGATTAATGAAGCCTATCAAGGTATACGTCCTGCACCGGGTTATCCGGCTTGTCCTGACCATACCGAAAAAGCCAAGTTATTTGAATTGCTCAATGTCACCGAAAATACCAGTATTGAGCTAACTGAAAGTTATGCCATGTATCCGGCTTCGGCGGTGAGTGGCTGGTATTTCTCGCATCCGCAGTCGCAGTATTTTAATGTCGGCAAGATTGATAAGGATCAGCTGGAAGATTATGCGCGGCGTAAGGGTATGGCGTTGGATGTGGCTGAACGGTGGTTGTCGGCGCATTTGCATCATTGATTGGCTGATGAGCAGAGCTGTTTATCATGCGGGATTTGTATGTTATTTAGACCCAGATAATAACTTGTTAGAAAATACTATCAAAGTACGGTATTAACAAATCAACAATCGCTTTTAATTTAAAATGAATACGTATGCTCGCAATATATTTAACCTTTGTACTCTGCATCGTGAGAACTACAGAAATCTGCCTGTTTGTACGGCGACCTGCACCGTTTCAGAGATAGTTGATATTAGTGATTCGAAAAAATTCGATGATGCAATCGCACATCTTCTGATGGCAAGGGACTGTAAGTCCTTGTCCCAGGAGTGGTTGCTGATGACCATACGAAAGACTCTGATCGAATGTGACGATGCCAACATTGATGACAAAGTTAATAAATTTTTAGAGAACCTTAACGATATGAAGCTTGTTGACTACAAGGTGATAAAGACTTTCTATGGCGCGACGATCAGACAAAGCAATAACCCGGTAAAGTTTGGATCATCCCTCGCTGTTTATGAACTGCCACGCCACACAAATGAAATCACTCT
>SBAV01000504.1 GCA_005239965.1 Methylobacter tundripaludum | reverse complement strand
CCCATTTAACAGATTGTTCAGATTGGCTTTGTTTAGCAGCGTGAAACAAAAATCGAACCAAATCTCGTGCCTGCAATCGTCCGTTTAAATCACATAATGCGGTAATACCCAACGTGCTGTGTTTGACTCTTTAGATGTTATTGAACCTAGTTTTTGTCCCCATAACTGATACAATTTAACCAGTAAATCATTGCTAGATAAGCTATCAGGATCATTTTTACTTGCCCATGTTAAACCCGTTTCAACGCATAACCAGTAGGCAAGTCGTAAAAATGATTCAGCTGTCACTCCAATACAAAGGGTTTATAGCGTGCCTCAAATTGCCCTAAATTTTGTTGAATAGCGACCCGCACATAATTAGAGCGGACAAATTCAATAATACCTAACTGACTGTCGCGTATACTTTCTATGCGGTTTGGAAACCATAACAAAGTTTCCAGTGCGATTTTTTGCTCCACGTTTTCTGTAAGTCTAGGAAACTGATCTTCTAAGCCATCAATAATAATAACTAAGCGCATTTTTTTTACTGTTAAAAAAGCATTCAAGTCTTTTAGATCAGTACCTATCACTTTGAACGCTTCAAGTAATTCAGTCGTCCAAAAATTCACCCAATGAGTTTTTTCTTGTGATACAGCCAAATCAATACGGTCTTGGAGATCAATTTCGGAAAACTCCAGAGTTAATCCCAAACTTTGAAAACAATTTTTACGACAATCCTCAACAATTTTCTTAGCAGCTGGTTCCAGATTTTTTGAGGAAAGAAAAGGGAAAATAAGCGTGTTCTTACTATTAACGGTTTCAATACCCATCTTTTCAAGAAAACCTTCCCATGTTTGAACTCGACACAATTGCAAAAAATTAAATGTTTTACCCGCGCCTTTAGCTCCGATTGAAATAGTATTAGGGATGGACTTTTCGTAGTGTTTAGCTAGGTTTTTAAGAGGCTCAGTGATTAATAGATTGTCACCCTCGCCATTCTCCGCATAAATGTATTTTTTACATATTTCCTCAAGACGCTTAGCGTCGCTATTTAGCACATGAGCATCACTATTTAGCACAGATGTACTGCTAACTGCTATCTCAGTGACTGAAGAAGCAGGTGAAATTGTTATGACCCAATCTTTAATGCGATTAAAAAGAGAACTATTTCTAGTAAGCTCAACGGCGTGCTTAAAATCTCTAATACACATCAAATTAGTATCAAATCCAGCATCAATAAACTCAATATCAGAAATGATGTCTCCACTGCTAGGAAATGCAGTATTTAGACGCTCAATCGCAGTGACATAATCGGTTGAGCGTTTTAAATCCTCAGTTAATAAGCTCAAAATAACGGTAGGTATAGCGGCAGGATTGTCATTGATTAATGAACGTAACAGAGCTATTTTTTCCAAAACGATAGCCGCGCCATTGATTGATTGTGGTGCGATAGTGGAAACAATGAAGCGTTCAATACGAGGGTCAAACAATAGAGGGCTAGCCAGTTCACTTAAACCAGCGCGTAAATCAATCAACACCAATTCGACACAAAGCTCACTAGCCAATTTTTGAATTGCATCACCAACACACCAAGGATTTTTAGTGTTACGCGCTAAATGTTCGGGTAAAACGGGAGTATCCAATAGCTCAGTAGGTTGGCCTGGGTTAACGCAAGCAGGTAGCACAAACACTTCATGCGCACCACTCAGGGTAATAGATGATTTGCGTAATTCTGCGGCACAATATTGAATGGATGCTTCTACAGAGGAAGGCGGATAATGTACTGCTTCAAGAAAACGTACAAAAGAAATGCTAGGGCGATTGGCAACATCCAGCCAATAAGTAATGCCAGGAGCTTCTAAATCTGCATCAATCAACAGTACCCTGGTTTTCCGTTTCTGAGTTTGCTCCAAATAGGCAACCAGGTGAGTTATCAAAGCAGTGGTACGCCCAACACCACCTTTAAAAGAGTGAAAAGCGGAAATATGCAGAGTCTCTGGAAAAGGTGTAGGCGGAATGAAATTATTTTCTGTCGTTGTAGAAAAATAAGCCAAATCATGCCACAGTGGATAACGCACAGGTTGTTTCGGTTTTATAGCTGATGGGGGCATAATCTCAATCGGATATGGCACATCATCAATGCGTAATGTCAGAATGTTGTCGTTTTCATCTAATGAATTTCCAAAACCATCAGCAAGCCAATCGTGTAGCGCAATTTTGCATTTGTCATTGACTAAAGTAATTTCTGCACCGACTGAGTAGCAATCAATAGCAGTAATAAAATCTGGAAACTGAGCAAAGCCACACGTCATTTCGCGAAGGCGACGCTCAACATCCAACCACGTCATTAAAGGCGTATGTCTGTTAAATTCAAAATCTGTCATGTTAATTCTCCATGAAGCCATTCTTGAATAGCTAACAACTGTGCTTCAAGTGTTTCATCACTTGGTTCCCGTGCTTGTGCACCATAACGCCAAACTTGATTTAAATCACCGCAACTTGCTTTACGTTGCCTTGGTGGTATAGGTTGTTTTAGATCATCTAAGCGAATGTTGGTGGCCAGACGTAAGCTTGTACCAACCTTCAAATAAATTAGTTTATTCAGATCATGCTGAAAGTCAGAAAACTCACCTTCGGTATCTTCTTTGCTTTCGCGCTTAAGTAAAACAGCTTTCAAACCCGTTTCAACTGCATAAAACAACAATAAGCGATGTGCGTTCGTTTTATTATCAGATAATTCAAAGGCTGAACCTGCTTCTCGCCAAGCGCGTTTAAGTTCTCGTAACGTAAAGACAATCATGAGTTATTTTCGATGTTATTTAGTGTATTCATATTTGCGCTATTATGCTTCATGGACAAGTTTACAAACAGTTTCTCTTGTGACCAGAAAACGGCATAACCCGATAAAATACGCTAAGCAGGTTGCCGATATTCAATACCTTCGCCAATAAAATGAATGGGAAAAAACGTAACAAATTGAATTATAATGAATAAATATTTTGAAAACATCGCTTATGGATTAAAAATACGGTCAACTTTTGGCCTTAACGTATTTTTAGTGTCAAATTGATGAAGATCAAAATTGCAAATGCTTGTGTTAATCAACATGCAAAAATTACCAGGGAATCGGGGAAATCAACATCGAAAAGTTTCCACCCCGATATGTGTAATCATTCGGCATTTTGCCGGAGCCGCCCTGGATGTTATCGATGGAATTTAATGACTACAGAGTGACTCGGCTTCCAAAAACGGTTTAATACGCAAAGCCGTGTTAGGGTGTGTAGAAAACAACTTGCTTAATTTATCGGTAACATGTTCCCATTGTTGGAGCACAGGGTTGTTGTTCTGGTTTTTCTTATTGCCTGCCTGACTTTGTTGAAGGCGCAGTAACATCTCAGCAAAAGCCTTTGGTGGTAAACAAGCTTTCTGCAAGGCATTCAAAGCAAAAATATCCGCTTCAGTTTCGTGGTCTTGCGAGTAATGCATTTGAATCAATACGCCACCCAAGCCAGAGGCCAAAGAGTTTACATCACCTGTAATAACCGCTAATACCAAACCAGACAACAGGCTTTGCAAGCTCTGCCTAAAAGGATGGCGTTGCTGTACATGGCCTAATTCGTGCGCCAATACCGCAATAATTTCCGTATTATTTTTCGCCAATGCCACCAACTCATCTGTCACTACCATAATATGGCCAGGCAAAGCAAACGCATTAGCGCCAATCAAATTACCGCCTACTCTAAATTCAAGACGGTGTTGGGGACAATCTTGAAATGCTTGGCAGAAATTATTGAGAGCGCCAGTAATTTGCTGTTGGCGAATAGTTTGCAGCTTACTGGCTGAAAAATAACCCATTTGAGGGTGATCTAAACTGTTTAGTATTTGCTCGCCCAACTGGTCTTCCATATTGGCTGGTGTCATTCTGACAACATATTCCGCCAGTTTGGGTATGCCATATTGCAAAAACAACCCGCCAGTCAACACCGTAACAGCAAACAGGGTAACGACCCAAGCCAAATGGTTTTCAATATAATGGATAAATGTCCAGAACAGTCCGTTTTTAGATGGCAAAACTGCTTCTACTTCACTGATATCATGGGCTTCTATACGGCCACCGTCAGGACACTCGATAATGCGTTTGATTTTGCCTAATTTAGCCTGGATTTTTAAGTTGTGCACTGGATAACTGCGTGCTTCTCCATCCACAGTAAAGGTGAGGCTAGGTTCGCTGTCTGTCGTTACATCAACAAATACCGATTTGGCTTGTGCATTAATGCCATTAAAATAATGCGCAGCAAATGACATGGCCTAGCCAAATGACAAGTCAACATCAAACATATCGGCCATTTCTTCGCCCATCGCTTTTAAATCGGCTTTTTTGTTACCAACAAATTGTTCAAAATCAATATTACCCACCAATTGCAATTTTGATGCCCGATACTTGGCCGTGCGGATTTGTGCCCAGGGGGTTGCCAAGCCAAAAGTGAAGGCAATCGCCAACAAGTTGGAGATATAAATCCACAACAGATCGCGTACCCGTAAGCTGCTTTTAAAAGACAATTCATTCAACGTTGTACTGTTCCAAACCAAATTGCCAATACGGGCTTGCAAATAACTGCTGAATATTAAAAAAAGAAGTAAATATATAAAGGCAACTGCGATGCCTATTAATGCCGCAAATTGATCTTTTTCAGATGCATGTGGCATGGAAGGTAATGGAATATTGACATGCGGGAAGAATTCTTTACTAAGGATAAACAAGGGGACCAGCAGACATAAAAGAGTGGCTAAAATGCCAGCACTGCATAGCATATATTCCTTATAGAACTGTTTAACAGTAGCTGTCATATTAAAGGGCGTATTACCAAAAGTATGTTTGCCCACCAAAAATTTGCTTTTTTGGTGTGATGAAAACGGTACACCCAAACCCAATGTTAACATTGAAACAATAGGCATAACAAAAAAAGTCCAAACTGCCTCATTAATTTTACCTATAAAATTAAAGCGCAAGCCTCTGTGACTGGTATTGCGAGCATTAAAAATTGACGCACGTACCACTAACCATGGCAATGCAATAAAAAACAAAATCATAAAAACTAAAGGCAGGAAGGGATGCAGGTGTTGGCTGAACGCATAAGCGATAAAGAAGCCGAACGCGATAGCCCGACCCTTTAAAATGGCAATTGGATTAGCGTGGTAATCAAACCCAATATTGTCAATTAAGGTATTGTTATAAAAATATTTTTTCTTGCGGACTTTTGCCCAGGCCGAATAAATGCCCAATGTCAGTAAACTGAGCAGGACGTTGACAATCCAGATGCCAAAGTATTCTGACGTGCTGCCATTGAAATTTATTGGGGTGGTTTTGGCGGTGTTCATTGTGCGCTCCTTGTCCAAAGCTGGTGCTATATGGAAAATAGATTCCTGGCATCCCATTGATAGCTCTTGTTTTTCACAATCCTGGTGATATTGACAATTGGCGGGTAGTAAGCTAAGAGCAGTTTATGCCACTGGCCATTACTATAGCGTAATCCTAGCCGAGAAAAAGTAATTATTTCACATTTATGCCAGACCTAACCGGAACTTTTAATATTACATCTTCAATAAATACACTTGACAAACTCAGCGTATTGCGCTTTATATCTGTCGGCGTGTTGCGCATTACATGACAAGACGTAAAATCCAATAACCAATAATTATAAAAGAGAGGTATTGCTATGGATATTGTTACAACGAAACTGGGTCTGGAAATGCTGTTGAGATGGGGGCATTTTTTGGGCGGAATTACTTGGATCGGTTTACTGTATTACTTCAATCTTGTACAAACTGAATATTTTAAAGAAGCCACAGGAGATGCCAAAGCAGATGCCATCCAAAAACTGGTGCCCCGTGCATTATGGTGGTTCCGTTGGGGAGCGGTGTTTACTTTAGTCACCGGTCTTGGCATTTTTGCGGTAAAAGGCGGCGGCATGTCCGTTGATATTTACGTCGGCGCACTACTGGGCGTACTTATGTTTACCAACGTCTGGCTGATTATCTGGCCCAATCAAAAAATCGTGATTGCTTCGGCAACCCAAGTTGCCAGCGGCGGCGCAGCTTTACCGGAAGCGGCGAATGCCTTGGCAACAGCGGGGCTCGCCTCAAGAACCAACTTCCTTTTTTCAGTTCCCATGCTGTTTTTTATGGGGGCATCATCACACTACCCACATCCATTCCATCTACTGGCGTTTATCCTTGCAGTGGTGATTATTCTGGCTTTGGAATATAACGGCGCTTATCCTATGATTAAAAATTATGGTTTGGTGCAAAAATTACCCGCTTGCGGAAAAATAGGGCCATGTGCCAGCATCAGTGGTGTTATCCACTGCGGACTGGGTTTAACCGTGGTGCTGTTCCTCATTTTGGATTTGCTGTAATCTTATCTTAAAAATAGCCGTCTAGTGACGGCTATTTCCCAGCTATTTCAGCTCTTTTTACAGCCCCTGGGGATTAGCCATGACTGGTCCAATTTCTCTTGTTTAACATAATCAGCCACAGGAATTTTCTCTCCGGTTATTCGCTCTATTTGCTCGATACTCACCAGATAGTCATCGAGTTTTTGCTTGGTGGCCGCCTGCGTATTAGGCACAATCCATGCGATAGCGCGTTCGTCCTGGTCTGTACCGCGAATCACCACCTTCCAATAGGCGTCTGGGGTAGCAACACCATGAGATTGCACAAAATAATCATCAGCCGGATTATTGCCCCAAATAACACCGCCAATAACCAGCAGCTCATCAATATCGCGATAACATTCAATGATTTCTTCGGTCAGCAACCATGCGCCACGGTTCATATTGGCTGCCTGGGGCAAAATATTGGTCATGGTGTTGGATGCTTTAATGGCGGCAGCAGAAAAGTCCAGATGATTAGCGGGTACCTGGTGGCCGCGATCATAGTTATGGCCATAAGCCTTGGCGGTTTTTTGCTGACATTCCTTCGGCACATTAGGATCAAGGAAAAACTTGTCATAACGTGCGGCCTTACCGGTATCATGCTGGGCATTGTATTGAAATTTAACAGCGCCGCGCCGGTTACAATCCAGCCAAATCGTAAACCCTTCGTAATTCAGCTTTATTAATTTCCCCGCTTTGGGCTGCCTGCCCATTAGGGTATCGGGATAAGGTGACGGCGCTTCCGGCATTTGCGAACACGAGGTAAGCACCAGAAGAATAAAACTTAAAACGACAGAATACATAGACGGCACATCCGAAGATCAATAAATCTGAAAATGTACACTAAATAGCAAGGGAGTAAAAAATTAATTTTACATTTACGCTGTTGTTAACTTACAAAACTGGGTTTTTAGATTTTTAGTCATGGAACATCATAAGGCTGCGCCCTTGGGTTTTTAACCAACGCCGACGCTGTTTATAATCCGGCAGATGTTCTGCAACCAAATTCCAAAATTGTTTGGAATGGTTTCTGACCTGGATATGGCAAAGCTCATGCACCACTACATATTCCAGGACTTCCGGCGGTGCCAGCACCAGCAACCAGTTGATGTTGATATCGCTATGAATGCCGCAACTGCCCCAGCGGCTTTTTTGCGATTTAATCGTTATGGTTCTGGGAAACAGTTTATTTTTTTCGGCGTGATGACCTACGACATTCTGTACATGAGTCAACGTTTGTTTTTTCAGCCACATAATCAAGGTTTTTTTAATGAGTTCACCCTGTTGATCAAGCACTATCCCTTTAGGTAGATGCATAATAAAATGATCGGTAAATTCTATTTTCAGGCGTTTTAATTTGCTGGCTTGAACAGATAACTTATAGCTTTGCCCCCTATAAAGGATTTGTGTCCCTTCCATGTACACATTGGGTATTGGGCTAGTGTGCGGTTCGGTTGTCTGCGCTATTCTTGCCAGGGTTTGTTCAATCCATTGGCTCTTTTCCTGCACAAATTGGGCTATGCGTTTTTCGGATACGCCCGCTGCCGGTGCAACAACCTCCACTTTATCCCGCCTGACAACGATACGCACTCGAGTGGCACGCGCACTGCGTTTTATTTGGTAAGCAAAAGGTAGATTAGATTGCATAAGTTATCTGGGCTTGGCTCTTATCACAATGCCAACAGCACCAGGATGACACTCAACAGCCCCAAAATGAACACAAAGCCCAACGAAAACACCCCCAAAACCAGCATAACAGGATTTATCAAGGTGGTTATGCTGAGGTAAGAACCGACCAATTCTTTAGTCTCTCTCAGCATGGAGCCTACCGACCACAACCCTTTGGTAGCGCCTAAAAAGCTCAGTTTTGAGACTTTACCGGCGTGAATACCCTGCACGGACGCCTTAATTTCATTTTTTGCATCGCCCATCATTTGACCGGCAATATTCGGCAAGCCTTTCAATTCTTCCAGCGACCACCAAAAGCGCAACAGAATCAGCAACGGCACTGTTGCCAAGCCGACAACAGTCAAGGTAATAAGCGACGAAAAATGCTTGATCAATCCCAGCCATACCCCAACCCAGATCAGCAACACCAGGCCGACGATCAGCACAAGACGCAACTTATCGGCCAAACTATCCACCAGGGGCGATAATCGTTCAAATAATTGCAGTAGACGTTGTTTCTTTTCTGGCGTTGCCGCAGTGGTTTGCTGTTCCGACATAGTAGCACTTACATAAGATTGGTTATATTGCTATATTTTTCATTTAATTCTAGCACTTTTATACCCTTAACTTGCCTACTGAAAAAATTGGCACGGCAACCCTCGTTAGCCATCACCATTTCCCACAAAATAAGTCCTGAGCGGTACGCTGTATTTTATAAATACTCAGGTACAATTGGCCATCCTAAATTTCGTTAGGTTTTCTATATCATAATCTATGAACAGCGACTTATTCATCTACGATACTGAGCGTTTTAACAGCATTGCCTCAGACGATATACTGCAACAAGGTCTGACTTTTTTTACTGAGCATAAAGTGGTGGCATTGGACAGGCAAGACCATGCCCTCATCGCTCAAGTAGAAGACAGCGATGTCAACAAATCCTACAAGATAGAATTAACGCAAAGTACCGGCGGTAAATTGGTTGTTCAGTGTGAATGCGCTGATCAAAACAGCGTTTGTAAACACGCGGTTGCTGTGCTGCATAGCTACAAAGCTTATACTGACCGGTATAAACAAGACATCGATAACGCTACGCAGGAAACGATACAGGGCTGTATTCATAAAGGCAAACACGACATCAGGGTTAAATTAATCAGCGGTAACTTGGGATTTGGTGTCTGGCAAGCTACATCAACCATTCCTACAGCACACGGTCCACAAGCTTATCAAGTCCATATCCGTTCATTGAATAAACGCGTCAATTACTGCACCTGCCCTGACTTGAACCGCAATCGTCTCGGTACTTGCCAGCATATCGAAGCAGTGTTGCATTATGCACAAAGCAAGCCGGGTTTCAGCGCATTCAAAGAAGCCGGTTCTCCGGTTTCATTCGTGTACCTCGCCTGGGAAAACAATAAGCCGGTTATTCGTCTGTATCCCATAGCCACGATGAGCGATGATCTTACCGCCATCTGTGCCGATTTTTTTTGCTCCCAACAAGATTTTTACCGGCCATTTGCCCGGTGATTTTTTCCGTTACGCCGAGCGCGTTTTTGGGCGGGAAGATTTTCATATCGGGGAAGATGCTCAAAACTATGCGCAACAGTGCGTAAAGCAGGAAGCGCAACAGATACGCGCCGAGCAGATTAGCCAGGAAATCCTGCGCACGAATGGCGTACTGCCCGGCATTAAGGCGCGATTATTCCCCTTCCAGACAGAAGGAGTAGCCTTTTTGGCCTCACGCGGCAGAGCATTATTGGCGGATGACATGGGCTTGGGCAAAACGTTTCAAGCCATTGCGGCAACGTCCTGGCTGGTTAATCATGCTGATGTTAAAAAAGTTTTAGTCGTGTGCCCGGCATCGTTAAATCGTCAATGGGCACGGGAAATAAAAAAATTTAGCCCCCATGCCGCCCAAATCATTCAGGGCAACGTCGAACAAAGATCGCTGCAATATCAGTCAGATGCCCTGTTTTTCATTGTCAATTATGAATTGACCTTGCGTGATCTGAATCTCATCAGCGACAATCTTAAACCAGACGTGCTCATTTTGGACGAGCCGCAACGCACCAAAAACTGGCGTACCCGCATTGGCTTAAAACTAAAGTTCATCCCTTACCAGTACGTGTTCGTTTTAAGCAGCCTGGTGTTAGAAAAACGTCTGGACGACCTATACAGCTTATTGCAAGTCGTTGATGAGAAAATACTGGATCCTGTGTGGCGTTATCACCTGGATTATCAAATTACCGATGAAGCCGGAAAAGTCATCGGCTACCGCAATTTAGCCGAATTACAGAAACGTGTCGCGCCGGTGCTGCTACGGCGTAGCCACAATCTGGTCAGCGCCCAGTTACTGGAAAAAACCGAGGTGCGCATTGATGTTCCCCTGGATAAAAAACAGCGGGAACTGCACGATGCCGCCATGTCCACTGCCAGGCAACTGGCACAGCTTGCGGCACATAAGACATTAACCCCCGGTGAGCAACATCGGCTGATGGCGGCTTTGCAACAAGCACGTATGGCGTGCAATGCCGCAGGGTTGCTTGACAAGGAAACCCAAGGCTCTCCGAAACTGCATGAACTGTCCCACCTTCTGGAAGAATTATGCCTACAGAACAAGCAGAAAGCGGTCATTTTCTCGCAGTGGGCATCAATGACCGAAATGGTCGAAATACTGGTACAGCAAATGAGCTTAGGCTTTGTGCATTTGCACGGTGCCATCAGCAATGACAAACGCGCCGAGTTAATTAACAGCTTCCAAAAAGACACTGCCGTACAAGTGCTTATCTCCACGGATGCCGGTGGTGTGGGTTTAAATATCAAATCGGCAACCGTGCTGATTAACCTGGACATGCCTTGGAATCCTGCCATTTTTGAGCAACGCATTGCCCGTATTTACAAAGCCGGCCAAAAAAATAATGTCCAGATATTTTCGATGCTGGCTGAAGACTCTTATGAGCAGCAAGTCACCAAGCTGATAAGGACCAAGCGCGATTTATTTGATAATGTCGTCAGTCCAGAAACTTCGGAAGATGTGATTGGCGTTTCCAAAAAAATGTTGCAAGCCCTTATCGATGCGCTGACTGACAATACCGTTAGTCTCGACAAAAATCACGGTACACCGCTGCAACCGGCAGCATTAAAATCAATGCAGACCAGCGCAGTTTTGGTAGAAACTGAAGATGACCTGAAAATTCGGCAACTGCTTGAAAAAATGCAGGTGGTTTTTAGATACCGGATCCGGCGGGTTATGGGTTCGGCTAAAGGATTGTTGGTCATCGTCAATTCAACCAATAATAGTGATGAAGATACGGCGCGGCAGCTATCAAAAGGCGGTATTCCGGTGGCGATTATCGACAGTCCAACCCTGGCAAGTTTAAAACGCTTGGAAGCGTTTTCTCCATTGACGACAATGCCCTTAATATATGAACCCCATATTCAATCGAACACCAATCCTTTAACGCGTCTGGCTAACGCCAAACTGCAATCGGCCACTATTTTACTGGCGCAAAAGTCTACGGCGGGGGTGCTGGATTTGCTGGCTTCTGCCATGTTGTTGCAGGCAGCGGCTATAGCCGGGCAATTTCAGGCGCCGGCTGTAGATACGGTGGCGGTCTGGCTGCATAACGAAATATTGCCGCAGCAGTTGTTAACCCATGAGCAAGCAGCCGCGATAAT
>SBAV01000309.1 GCA_005239965.1 Methylobacter tundripaludum | reverse complement strand
GTGCAAAAAGCGGTGCTGGCCAAAACCCGTTCCAAGTTGGAAGCACTTGAAAAGCGTATTGCAGAAATTGAAGCGCAAGTGCTTGATAAAGCAGAACTGTAAATCTAGCGCCTAAGTTGGCCGCACAACATGGAGTAGTTATATTATGGCCTTAGCAGTTGTTTATAGCCGTGGGCGTTCGGGAATTGATGCGCCCCTGGTTACGGTTGAAGTCCACGTCGCCAATGGTTTGCCCTCAATGTCTATTGTCGGCTTGCCGGAAGCGGCGGTTAAGGAAAGCAAAGACCGCGTTCGCGGTGCACTGTTAAATTCCAAGTTTGAATTCCCCGCACAGCGTATTACCATCAACCTGGCGCCTGCCGATTTGCCCAAAGAAAGCGGCCGCTTCGATTTGGCAATTGCCTTGGGCATTTTGGCGGCATCCCATCAGATACCCAAACACACGCTCGAACAATACGAATGCGTGGGCGAATTGTCCCTGGGCGGCGAGTTACGCCCCATTATTGGCGTATTGCCGATTGCCATACAGGCCAGAAACAGCAAACGCAAACTGGTTTTACCAAAAGAAAATATCGGTGAAGCCGCGCTGGTTAAAAACATTGAAATGGTGCCTGCAGAACATTTATTGGAAGTGTGCGCGCATCTCACTGGCCAAAAGTCGATTACCAGTGTTTATGCGCCCGAAGTACAACCCACACCTGCACCGGATATTGATTTCTCCGATGTACATGGCCAATACCACGTTAAACGCGCGTTTGAGATTGCCGCCGCCGGAAATCATAATTTGTTGATGCTGGGCCCCCCCCCGGTACGGGTAAGTCGATGTTGGCATCGCGCTTGCCGACTATTTTGCCGATACTGACCGAGCAGCAGGCGCAAGAGACAGCGGCGATTGCTTCGGTGAGCGATCACGGCATAGATCTTGCCAACTGGTTGAAACCACCATTTCGTGCGCCACACCATACCGCTTCTGCGGCAGCGTTAGTGGGCGGGGGGAGTAATCCCAAGCCGGGTGAAATTTCGCTGGCGCATAACGGCACACTATTTTTGGATGAATTGCCGGAATTTGATCGCAAAGTTTTAGAAGTGTTGCGTGAACCCTTGGAAACCGGCCATATCACCATTTCCCGCGCTACACGGCAGGCGGATTTTCCGGCACGGTTTCAGTTGATTGCGGCGATGAATCCGTGTCCTTGTGGTTATTTAGGGGATGCTTCTGGCCGCTGCCATTGTTCATCGGAGCAAGTTTTGCGTTATCGCGCCCGTGTGTCCGGGCCGTTGCTGGATCGGATTGATATGCATCTGGAAGTGCCGCGTGTTCCACATGATGTGTTACGCAAGGGTTCGCCGCAAGGTGAAGAAGCCAGCGCCGCTATTCGGGATCGCGTGGTGGCTGCGCGAGGTATTGCCGCAGCCCGTAGTGGCAAACCCAATTCAGCGTTAAGCGCCAAGGAAGTTAAGCTGTTTTGTGATTTGACCGAACAGGGCCACAAGTTGCTGGAGCAGGCGATGGATAAGTTTGGTTTGTCGCATCGGGCTTATCACCGCATTTTAAAGCTGGCTCGGACGATTGCCGATTTGGCGGGTTCTGAGCATATCGCCGTTAATCATTTGAGTGAGGCGATTGGATACCGGAAGTTGGATCGGAGGGTTTAGGTTATAAAGAACAAGTATAATTCCAAAATACGCTAATTTTTCCGATTCTGAGTATTTCTTTAATCATATGATCAATAAACCTTCGAAAGACAAATTATTGCATCGTCCCTGCGTCATAGGGTTTGTACTACTGATAATTCTATTAGGCTACAACACATCTTCTTATAGCCAGGGGCTTAACCCAGTGACTGCTAACAGTCTCATAGAAGAAGCGCTTACTTCTTGTTGATAAGGGAAATGGTTATAATAACAGGCCTCGCTATCTTGTAACAATCATGCAATCGCTCATTAAAATGGGCAAAATCAAAAAGGCCAACGAAGTTGCCGATAAAGCTATTGCGGCTGCTTTAATAAATGAGGCCGGCGATCCCTATAATTGCGCGTACGAGTTTGTTGATATTTTCGATGCCTTGATAGCCCAAGGTAAAACAGAACAAGCACAAAAAATAGCCGATACCTTATTGGTAGTAGCCAAAAAAAATTTAGAGCCGGGGGCTCAATCTGTCGCTTTAAGTTTTGCCATCAAAACATTGCTTGCTACAGGTAAAATAAACGAAGCTTTTAGTGCGGCACAATTAATTGCATTGCCTTATCAAAAAATAGAAGCATTTGGCATTATTGCTGAAAGTATGGCAAAACATAACAACAAGACAATGGCAAAAAAGGCGGTTTCTGAAGGATTGGCCTTTTTGCATAAACAGTCTTTTCGGGCTATAGAGCAATTATATTTAATTGCTCCGTTTGTTGTTGCCTTGAATGAACTTGGCGATTGGAATGTGGCTGAAAAGCTGATCGATGAAGTGCGGTTAAAGGTTCAAAAAACTAAAGAACCGATCGACTTGTTACCCCTTTTTGACACATTGGTTCAAATAGGCAAAATTGACAAAGCTTCAGGAATTTTGGATGAAATCGATAAAATGAAGGACAATTCTATTTATAGTATTCGTAGTATAGCCAAAGCACATGTCAAGCTTGGCCATATCAGTAAAGCCCAACAAATACTCAATTACCATTATGCCATTTTGCTTAAAACCTCACCTAATAGTAGAGTTCTGACTAAGAGTGGCTACATCTCTTCCAGAGATGGTGACTTGCATGGGTTGGCTACAGCAATGTACGAAATCGGCATGTATGAAGAAGCCTACAAAGCCTTGAAAAAATCAGATGGCAGTCGAAATATTGCGGCTTTGGTTGAGATTGGACGCACTAAAGAAGCTATAGCTATTTTGCACGAATTAAAGGAGAGCAGTTACCCATTTTCACTTTCGGAATTAATCGCTACGAGTAAGGCTATGTCCATTATTAAGCAGGCCCAAGAAGCAAGCGCTCTGGCAGATAAAGCGATTGCTTTAGTACATAAGGCTTCACAAAAAGGCTATGAATATTTGTTACAAGATAGAAATGATGTTGTGCGCCCAATTGAGGTTAAACAAT
>SBAV01000272.1 GCA_005239965.1 Methylobacter tundripaludum | reverse complement strand
GTCACCGACCATGTCATGGTCGGTATTTTCCTTGAATAATGCTTGGGTCACATAACGTACACGCTGTTCCAAAGAGGCAATCAGCTCTGCCGCTTTGACCGTGGCCGCAGTCAGGCTGATAAAGGTGTTAAGTTGCATCGGGTCAATATTGTCAAAAGTGCCGGGAGCCAGCGCATCCAGTGTTAAAACGCCCCAGGGTTCCCCATCAATAAATAGCGTAACTCCCATGCAATCATGCACCAGCAGCTGATCGTTATCTGATTCAATGAGTCCATCGTAGGGATCGGGCAGGCCAGAATCAGCGGCAAAACGTACCGATTGATCGGAGGCCAAAATCTGCGCCAGACGTGGATGTTCACTGACCACAAAACGCCGTCCCAAAGTATCTTCCGACAAGCCATGAACCGCCAGCGGTATCAGGCAATGGTTTTCAAACTTGAGCAACGCAGACGCATCGCAAGGAAAAATCCGGCACAAATGCTCCAATAGGCGTTGGTAACGTTGTTCTGCGGACATGTGCGTGGACAGGTCGGCAACAATGGAAATTAGCGAGGTAAAAAACAGACCTGTTGTCATAGTAATAACGTTGATGTTAATTAAACAACTTAAATAGAGTGTTAATGTAACAACAATACCTTGATTAAAGCAGCAAACACAAGGCTTTTTTGATTGGCATAGTAAGTGCTATTATTAATTGTCAGGAAAAAATTTCATTAACTGAAAAAATAGCGACCGCCATGGTCTTGCGGCGACTTTATTAAGATGCACTAAACTTATTAATTCCATTAAATTGCAAGGAGAATACCTGATGTTTTGTTACCAATGCGAACAAACCGACCGTTCCAATCCCAGCGGTGGCTGTGCGAGTGCCAAAGGCATGTGCGGTAAAGATGCCACAACGTCTGACTTACAGGACTTACTGGTTCACGCCGTTAAAGGGATTGCCCAATACGCCAAGCGTGCTCGTACCCTGAATGTTCCAGACAACGCAGCTGATGAATTTATTTTATATGCCATGTTCACCACCTTGACCAACGTGAACTTTACCGCCACCCGCTTCGTTACCCTGTTACAGGAAGCCGCGCAGATACGGGATCGCGTTAAAGCAAGTTATATTGCAGCAGCTCTGGCATCCGGCAAGATTCCTGAAGAACTTGCAGGGCCTGCGGCTTGGCAACCCGCTGCTGACATGGACGGATTGCTCAAACAGGCCACCGATGTGGGCATCAATGCCGGACTGGAGGAGGTGGGTGCGGATATTATCGGCCTGCGTTCATTGGTGCTTTATGGGCTCAAGGGCGTTTGCGCCTATGCTCATCATGCCTATGTGTTGGGCAAGGAAAGCGATGAGGTTTACGTCGGCATCGAAGATGCGTTGGATCTTCTCAGTTCCGATCCTACCGATGCCGACGTGTTATTAAACCAATCTTTAGCGCTGGGTACGTTGAATCTCACCGTAATGGCATTATTGGATGAAGCCAATACCGGTAATTTTGGCGCACAACAGCCAACTCAAGTGCGGGTCAGTCCGATCAAAGGCAAGGCCATTCTGGTCTCCGGCCACGACCTGGGCGATCTGGCCGCGTTGTTGGAGCAAACCAAAGATGCAGGCATCAATGTTTACACACACGGCGAGCTATTGCCCGCCCACGCTTACCCAAAGCTCAAGGCTTATCCACATCTGGTCGGCAATTACGGCGGCGCCTGGCAGGATCAACAAAAAGAGTTTGCCGAGTTTCCTGGTGCAATTTTGATGACTTCCAACTGCATCATCGAGCCGCAACACCAATACCGTCAGCGCATTTTTACCTCAGGTCCGGTAGGTTGGCCGGGTGTGCGTCATATCAGCGACAAGAATTTTTCCCCCTTAATCCAGGCTGCTAAAGCATTACCCGGTTTTAAAGAGGATGCGACTGAAAAGTTTATTACCATCGGTTTCGGTCGCGATGCTGTGTTGGGCGTGGCTGATAAGGTGATTGATGCTGTCAAGTCAGGGGCTATCCGCCACTTCTTTTTGGTTGGTGGCTGTGATGGTGCCGCCCCTGGCCGTAATTATTACACCGATTTCGCCGAACAGGCGCCGCAAGATACCGTGGTGATGACGTTGGGCTGTGCCAAATACCGTTTTAACCAGCATGACTTCGGTGACATAGGGGGTATTCCACGCCTGCTGGACATCGGCCAGTGCAACGACGCCTACTCGGCCATCAAGATTGCTTCGGCATTAGCTGATGCCTTCGGCGTCGGTGTGAACGACCTGCCGCTTTCCCTGGTCATATCCTGGTTTGAGCAGAAAGCTGTAGCCGTACTTCTCACCCTGCTTTTCCTGGGCATTAAAGACATTCGCCTCGGACCGAATCTGCCGGCCTTTGTCTCTCCCAATGTGCTCACTAAGCTGGTGGAAGCTTTCGCCCTCAAGCCTACCGGTCTGCCCGCGGAAGACCTGAAAGTAATTTTGGGTAAGGCGCAGTAATCGTAATTCCACCCTTCCAAGAACCACCGGTCACCTTTAAGCTAATTCTTCCTGGATTTGCCTGGGGGTAGTTTAATGTCCGGT
>SBAV01000194.1 GCA_005239965.1 Methylobacter tundripaludum | reverse complement strand
ATTAGCCACTGTTACGCTTCCCCTTATCTGAAAGCCCGCCCTGGCAGCAGCCATGGTTACGATATTGTTGATCACAACGAACTCAATCCGGAAATCGGTAGCCATGAGGATTTCGAGTGTTTTATCGGCGAATTGCAGCGGCACGGGATAGGCTTGATAACCGATATTGTCCCAAATCACATGGGCGTTATGGGCAGTGACAATAGTTGGTGGCTGGATGTGTTGGAGAACGGCCAAGCTTCTTGTTACGCCCTGTTTTTTGATATTGATTGGCATCCGATTAAGAAAGCGCTGCAAAACAAAATACTGCTGCCCGTGCTGGGCGACCATTATGGCCAAATATTGGAACAGCAGGAACTGAAGCTGGTTTTTGACGCTTCGCAGGGCGAATTTAGCGTTTACTATTATCAACACCGATTTCCCATTGATCCACAGACTTATTCCCTTATCCTGAGCTCGCAACATGCACAGCTCCTAAACTATTTCACCTCTGGCGATCCGGTGTTTTTGGAATACCAGACCATTGACAATAGTTTCAGCAAATTGCCCTTACGTACCGAGACGACGGCGGAAAAAATAGAAGAGCGTAAGCGTGATAAAGAAGTCTTTAAAAAACATCTTGCAAGATTGTGCGCTGACAATTTGTCAGTTATCAATTTCGTCGCCTTTCGCGTTGCGGAAATTAACCAGCTAACGGATGAAAGTAACGAGTTGCATGCTTTGCTGGAACAGCAGGCCTATCGGTTGGCTTATTGGCGCGTTGCTGGCGATGAAATTAATTACCGTCGATTTTTTGATATTAATGACTTGGCTGGGCTGCGCATTGAAGATGAAACTGTATTTGATGCAACCCATCAACTGATCCTATCGCTGATCGAACAGGGCAAAATACAAGGGCTGCGTATCGATCACGCCGATGGCTTATACGATCCGGCAGCCTACTATCAACGCCTCAATAACAAAATAGAGGCTATTCTAAAGGTTAACGAGGCGCAAGAAACGCCACCCATTTATATCGTGGCCGAGAAAATTGTCGCCAACTATGAATATTTAGCCAGCGCTTGGCCGATTCATGGCACCACCGGTTACGAGTTTGCCAATATGGTCAACGGCGTGTTTGTTGATGGCAGCGCAGAAAAACCATTGACGCGTTGCTATGTACGTTTTATAGGGCATCGGCAGGATTTCGACACACTAGTCTATCAGGCCAAAAAACAGGTGATGAAGACATCCTTGGCCAGTGAATTGAATGTCCTCGCCAATCAGCTAAGCAAAATCGCCGAAGCCAGTTCCAAAACCCGCGACTATACGCTCAATGCATTACGAGATGCCTTGTCAGAAGTTATCGCCTGTTTTCCCGTTTATCGAACTTATATCAACAATCAAGCCGTGAGCAAAGAAGACAGCCAGTATATTAATTGGGCGCTTGGGCAAGCTAGGCAACGAAGCCGGGCGGCTGATAAAACTGTATTTGAATTTATTCGACACATTCTGCTTCAAGAACACAATGCGGTTGTTGCAGGTAGAGATTTACTGAAATTTGTCATGAAGTTTCAACAATATACGCCACCAGTTATGGCTAAAGGCCATGAGGATACCGGCCTATATTTATATAACCGGCTTATTTCCTTAAACGAAGTAGGGGGCGATCCCCGGCACTTTGGAAATTCGGTCAATGCCTTTCATCATTTTAATCAGGAACGGATTAAAAAATGGCCGCATACGATGTTATGTCTATCCAGCCACGACACTAAACACAGCGCTGACGTGCGCGCAAGAATCAATGTGTTGAGCGAAATACCCCAGCAATGGCAAGCGGCCATATTACGCTGGCGGCGATTGAATAAATCCAAGAAAACCAAAATGAACCGTGCGGTTATCGCACGCAATGATGAATACCTGTTTTATCAAGTGTTGATTGGAACCTGGCCGCTAATAAGTTTGACGAATTCAGAGTTGACGAGCTATCAAGAACGTATCCAAGGCTACATGATTAAGGCCGTTCGTGAAGCGAAACAATACAGTTCATGGCTTAATCCCAATGAAGATTATGAGCAAGCCGTCAGTCAATTTGTGCATCGATGCCTGGATGCCAATACCAATCCACTCTTTTTGAAAGATTTTACCGAGTTTGAACAACAAATCAGGAAACCGGCTTTGATTAAGGCGTTGGCGCAAACGGTGCTGCACTTAACATCACCCGGCATGCCGGATATATATCAAGGCAATGAATTATGGCAATTTAACCTGGTCGATCCCGATAATCGGCGACCGGTTGATTTCAATAAACACCGTCAGTTATTGACGGAGATGGATGAAATGTTGGTACACACTGACCGGCTGCAATTTGTAAGCGGATTATTGGAAAATATGGAAGATGGGCGCATCAAGCTTTTTGTGGTCATGCAGGTATTACGCTTTCGACAGCGATATGCTTCGTTATTTCAGAACGGTGAATACCTGAAAATTAATGTCCACGGAATAGGTGCCGATCAGTTGCTGGCTTTTGCCAGGAAAGATCAGAACAATTTTGCGATTATTGTGGTGCCGTGTTTAATGACACAGCTACTAAAAAATACGCTCAACACGCCGTTAGATGATGTATGGGGTGACACGTGGCTGGAATTGCCGCAAAAGGCACCAAGGCATTATCAGGAGTTGTTTAGTCAATGCCGTGTTACGGCGGCTCAGCCGGTTGAAGACTATTTTCAGCTTACTGTTCGTGATATATTGAAATTATTTCCTGTTGCCATTTTATCCGGTGTTGTTGAATAAACTATCAAATATGAATACTGTATGTCATGAGACCGAATACCGTAATCATCAGGGTTGCACCATTCATGCTGTTACTGTATTTAGCGGCACCTGTAGTTATTGCAGACGTTTCTGTTACCGGACTTGAAAGTAAAGCTAAAACAAATGTTCAACTCATGCTGTCGCTGGCAAAAGAACCCTGCGAAGCACCGGAATGGAAAATACGTGGCCTGTTTAGCGATGCCGATGAGGAAATAAATCAGGCTTTGCGGGCTTTGGGTTATTACCATCCCGTTATCAAAAAATCACTGGCTCTCAATGCTAAATGTTGGCGTGCGGACTTTGCGATTAAATCCGGCCCTCGGGTCATTGTTGATACCATCAACATCGAGTTGGTCGGCGATGCGCATGATGACCCGGAATTTCAAAAATTACGCAACGATCTGCTAGCTACGACCGGCCAACCGTTGCGCCATGACCGCTACGAAAGGATGAAAAGCCGGCTTGAATCATTGGCCTTGGAAAGAGGCTATTTAAAAAGCGACTTTACAGAAAAGCAACTGTTAATCGACAAAGCCAACAACAAGGCTCACATCAAGCTGGTGTTTAATGCCGGCAAGCGTCTGGCTTTTGGTGATGTTGTTGTTGAACAGGCCATTTTGCAGCCTGAGTTTGTACGTAAATTCATTTCCATCAAAAGCGGCGATTTTTATTCCAGCGAACAACTGGCTAAAACGCATAACGCGCTGTCAAAAAGCGGTTATTTTGAAAGGATTGATATACGCCCGGATACCGAGAATGTCGGCCAAAATCACGTACCCGTTACGATTAAGCTTTACCCCAAAAAAGTCCATCATTATGGGTTCGGTATAGGTTTTGACACCGACATCGGGCCTTTGCTGAGCGCTTCCTACAATAACCGGCGATTGAACCGCTGGGGCCATTTTTTTAATGCCAATATTGACCTCTCCCCCGTGCTGTCAACGGCAGATATTGAATACAGTGTACCGCTGGACAATCCGGCCAGCGATTTTTTCAGTATCGGCGCTGGACTCAAACGGGAAGACACCGATACCTAT
>SBAV01000443.1 GCA_005239965.1 Methylobacter tundripaludum | reverse complement strand
CAGATGTATCGTTACCTGCGTGTCTTTCAACGATTTCGGGCTTACCGAATCCATCTCGGAAAATTCATCAACCAGCATCACGGGCGAATCGCCAATCTTGACACAGGCATGGATCAGCTTATTTTGCGGGCCAGGCACTCTGGCAAGCTCCACCGCATTAAACGCTTTTTTGTAGAATTCAATCGCTTCGGCGGCACCTGCACAAACCAGATGCGGCGTAACGGTGTGCATCCATTCGGGGACGGGTTTTACTTGGGTCATAAAATTTCTCCTCTTGTGCGTCTATGAGATACTCAAAAAAGGGTGAGTTCTGCTTATTAGTCGAATAAGCCGGCAATGAATCGACAGTGTGAAAGGCATTTTTTAATTTAAAAACGATTGCCTCTGTTAGCGGCTGTGCTTTACCCTGCTTCAACTTTTGCTCCGTAATTTCGTCATAGCCGGCACCGAGGAACTGGACAAAACAGAAGCCGTGCCCGAAGGGATCGGACATCTGTGCGAGCTTACCCCACGTATGCAGGGTAATGGACCGCTCTAACAAAGCCCCGGACGACACCGCCTGCCGTACTGCCGGTTCAGGACGATTTGACGAGCAGGTAGATAGGGGCTGAGCTTCCGAGCATCTCGGCACCAAAAGCCCCGAAGCGGCGGCCAACATTCAACCCGAAAGCCGAGGCGTAAAAGCTGGCCGCCTTGTCAAGATCATCAACATCGAGGTTCACGAGAAAACTCATCTGAAACCCTCATTGCTCATAGGCGTGCTGCAAAGCCGCGATATCGATCTTCGTCATCTGCAACATAGCCTGCATCACCCTGCCAGCTTTTGCAGGGTCAGGATCGCTCAATAATTCAATCAGGACATTGGGGGCTATCTGCCAGGATACGCCGAACTTGTCGTCCAGCCAGGCGCATTGGTTTTCTTTGCTGCCCTCGGAAAGTTTTTCCCAGTAATAGTCAACCTCTGCTTGCGTCTCGCAGTGAACGACAAAAGAAATGGCTGGTGAAAACTTGTACATAGGGCCGCCATTCAGCGCCGTGAACACTTGCCCATCAAGCTCGAAATTGGCGGTCATCACCGCGTCCTTCGGCATAGGCGCGCCTTCTCCATAGCGGTTAACCCCCAAGACTTTTGAATTCTTGAAGATGGAAACATAGAAATTCATCGCTTCCTCGGCCTGATTGTCAAACCATAAAAAGGGGGAGTAATTTTTTGCATGCTGTTTCTCCTTACAAAGTTTTGCTTTCAATTTCGGCAAGGCAGGCCGAGGACACGCGGATGAAATCAGCTTCAATACGCTTTCCCACCTACCTCGTATTTCAGGGCAGGTGAACCCTGCATACGATTATTCCTCAACGATGGCCTTCAAATTAGCCAAGCCTTCCTCAAACTTGCCGCCGATCATTTTGTCCTGATTGAAGAACAAGATACACATCAGCTTAGGTAGGAAGGTACTGGTTCCACGCATGGTTTGGGTGACAACGGTTTCTTCACCATTTGGGGTTAAGCTAAAATCAACCGAACTACGCCCTTCAAAAGGCTTGATGAAATGCATTGCCAAGGCCACTTTGCTATCGGGTGTTGATTCGACGATTTCCATCGTCCCCTGGCCAATTTCCTTGTTGCCCTCCCAGGCATATTTGGCGCCTTTGCCGCTGGCTTCGCCGCTATAGCTGCGGTTCATCTGCGGATCGACTTTTTCCCACGCCGACCAGGTTTGCATAATATGTAAGTCGTTGATGAGTGGAAAAACTTTTTCTGGCGTGGCATTTATTGTTATGCTGCGCTGGATTTGGAAATCGTTGGGTTTGATTGCCGCATAAATCAAAATGAGAACAACAATAACCGCTACGATGAGAAGGATTGTCTGGATCATGAGTTTTCTCCTTTGCTGTGTTCAATGAGATGGTAACCCGTATGCAGTGTAAATTTAATATTAGGACGCTTTAAACCTGGTTTTAGTTTCCTTAATTAATGATATAACCCGATGGAGAGCAATATAGCCGCCGTTAAAGCAGTTACCGTACGGATATGGTTCCAGGCCGTCCACTTTACCAAGATAGCCAGCCCAAAGCGCCGCCCCGCCGATGCTGCCCGCTTCAACGCATTCCAGGCTTTTATTGAGCGGTACGTTAGCCTACCGACCGCTGGTCACTCTTAATCATGGCAACTAACTGATCGAGCGCTTTTCCCCAACCTTCTTGAAAACCCATGGCTTCATGCTGCATACGGGCTTCTTTAGTGGCGTGCATGACATGCGCCGTGTATTGGGTGCCGTTTACGTGTGGCGCAAGCGATATGACGGCTGTAAACGCAAAGTCATCGCATGATTTTTCCGTCTTCGTGACAATCGGCTTAGCAGGCCGGAATCCGGCTTCCAAGGCGCTTGTCCAAACCAGCCTTTCATTCGGGATCACTTCAAGATAACAACCCGTGCCCGGATGCCGTTTGCCTTCCGGAGATTGCATTGTGGTGCGGAAGATGCCGCCGGGCCGCAGGTCAATTTCACATTCCACAGTAAGCCAGGGCAACGGGCAAAACCATTGTTTAAGAAGTTCCGGCGTTGTCCAGGCCGTCCACACTGGTTCGCGCGGCACGTCGATAATGCGCTCAAACATGAGGTCCAGTTCAGGATTAAATTGATAGAGATTAGAATCAGCCATATGATTTCTCCTGTTTTTACAGTTTTAAATTGGCGTGTAGCTCCTAATTCTACTTTGTTAAATCAACATCGCCCTATCATGTTGAAAAAACCAATTGATTTTTAAACGCATAATCAATCGATGCT
>SBAV01000219.1 GCA_005239965.1 Methylobacter tundripaludum | reverse complement strand
GCTTGATCCAGTATAAAGCCGAAGTGATGTTACGCGCCTTTGAAGAGCAGGTTAAGCCATTAATCGATGGTAAAGCCAAGGCAATGATTGTCGCATCATCACGTATTGCCGGTTTAAAGTATTACCAGTTGCTGAAAGACAAAATAGCCGAAAAGCGCCTAGCGTATCCTGGCCAATACAATTATAAAGTGCTGTACGCTTTTTCCGATTTTACCCACAGAGATACCCACAAGGAAATTAACGAACGAAAACTGAATGGCCTTAATAACAATGAGCTGATCGAAGACCGCTTTAAACAGGATGATTACAGGATTTTAGTGGTAGCCAGTAAGTTTCAAACTGGATTCGATCAGCCCCTATTGGCTGGTATGTTTTTGGATAAGCCGGTAATGGATAAAAATGCCGTGCAAACGTTATCACGCTTAAACCGTTGTCATGAAAACAAAAGCAAAGTAATTGTGATCGATTTTACCAATAACACGGCCAACATCATCAAGGCGTTTAACAAATACCGAAAAGGTTCGCCCTATGAAGCCACTGAGCCGGATCAACAAAAGGTAATTGAGATTTATGAAGCGATTATTGAACGTGGATTGTTTACCGATACCGATGCCAGTCATTTTTTAGAACTGTTAAAACAGGGACAGGATGCCGTTATACAGACAGAGGTAAACCGTTGTCGGCAACGGTTTTTATTTCTATACAATGAATTAACCGAACGAAAAGCCTACGTTTATGAGCTTTCCAAGCTGGTTAAAGCCTACATCTTTCTGAGCAGTTTTTATCATTATGAAGAAGCGATTGAGCAATTTGTTTTATTCGCTGAGTTTATTCAGCCGCAATTGATAAAAGAAGGCTCTGAATCGGAATTGATGAAAGCTATACGCCAAGTCAAGTTGGTTAAAGCCAATGTAATCTATATTGGCGAAACGGGAGTTAAACCTGAAGGCACAGAAGAACCACGCGTTGGAGGGGGCGGCAATTCCGAGCCAAAGCCTGTTACTAAAACAACGATCAATGCCACCATCGAAGAAATTAAAACAAAATATGCTATCAGTGATGAAGAAGCGTTGATTATTCGGGAGGTTTGCGAAGAACAACAAGCGGATGAAGCTATCTTGTTGACTATTCAGCGCAACAAAAACAAAAATCATTTCTTAAATGAGGTGTTTAAACCGCAAATTCGTCATTCTATTGAGCAAGCTTATAGCCAGCGTGGACACGATAATGAAATCTATGAAGAAAAATACTCAGATAATGGCGCTATTTTTGACATGATGGCACACAGTGTTTTGCTTTATGGTTTGAGCCAAGTGCCATATTGATTTTAATAGCTTACAAGGCGTTAACAGATTGGATTAGCCAAACTTGATAGCTTTAGTTCGAATCGGTTAATGGGTGGTTTACTTGATGGTGTTATTCTGGCTTTGGCATTCAAAATCTATTGAATTAATCGAGTGGTAATAATTTACCGGCAATAGGTGCGGGTGGCTTGAAAATATTTTTCAAAATCCAAAGGTATGTACGCAAGTATGGACGTGATTTTATAATAACAAAAAAGCCATTATAAAATAGATAGGTATATTTGACTCATGGCGGAGAGGCAGGGATTCGAACCCTGGGAGGGTTACCCCTCAACGGTTTTCAAGACCGCCGCTTTCGGCCGCTCAGCCACCTCTCCAAACTTCGAACATTATAACAAACTGACTTGTTAAATCAATTTTTAACTTAATTTTAGAGAAAACTCTTTTTCATCCACCCCCGGCATTTATCGCCCGTTTAAAACCAGTGTTTTCACCAACGTGTGCAATAACGCATTTGTGCAGGGCTGCCATTCGGCAAAAAATGCGGGACAGCTTTCTATGATGATTTTGGATACCAATTACTAGTGCGCTTTTTGGTAAAAGATGACGATAAACAGGCCTCTGTGGTTTACCACCTTTTTAAGCAATCTGAGGAAAAGCAAGAAACCTTGTTCGTACTTTTATTGGTTGTACTGGAAACCATTTGGGTGTTGATAGGTGGAAACTTTTGGATGTTGATTGACACCTTGAATACAACGCTGGAAATTCTCAGGATAGTCCTGTTTTACTCGATCTTCTAACCGGGTGGCTATAATCTGGCTTTTTTTCGCATTGGCTATAAGATGCGTGAAGCCTGCACGGCTTGCTGACTCCGGATTGTAAGCCTGGCTCAGCGAATCGAACAAATAGCGCATCTGCACGGAGTTGAATGCCGAGAAGCTGTTGGCGTTCTGAAATTCCACACAGGCGGCGAGTAGATATTGCTCCACCAAGGTCATCTGGCTCGCCTTATCGCCGAGGGATTGCCATGCCCTGTGATTTGAGGGATCCAAGGCAAACCGCAGCGCCTGCTCTGCGTAATGCCGGATAAAATCAGTACGCTGTCCGCCGAGGATGCCGCAGCACTCGCCCCTTCTGGTGTGTATTTGTCGATACCAATGCCATTCCTCAGGAAGCCGGCCTCCTGTGTCGTGAAACGCTCGATCGACGCGCTCAGGCTGATACCAAGCCTCCCCTACTTCGGGAAATAACTCGGGATTTTGGGTAAACACGTCAGCAGATTCCAGATGTACAGGAAGTCGTTTCCATAAGAACACATCGCTGTCGATATGGACAAATGGTTCTTGCTGTTTGCTGTAAGCATAAAGTTTACCGAGCGCCCACCATCCAGGATCTTCATCGGCTAAGGCGTCGAGGTCTGTAGAAACTTGTGAAAATTTCAAGCCGAGCCGATCAACTAGAATTTCCGCCCCTTTGCTGTCCGTAACCAAACAAGTCTCGGGATAATGTCGCCGGGCAGTTTCAAGGGATAATACCCAAGACAACCAATGGTGCATTTCGCTGAGCCAGTAGGCTTTGCGTCCTGACAAATAAGGTTTGGTCCAAAAAGACCACACAGCTTTCATTTTTCATTAACTCTCTGGTGGATTGCAGAGCAGGTGACCGCCTATCCCCTCTTCGCCATAGCTGTAAGAAAGGTTGCAGGTGTTGTTAAGTGGCTGAAATTTGCAACGCAAGTCGTTTCCTTCTTTTACAGACCAAGCCGAATTCTCATACGTCAAAATTGCCAGTGGCGCATAATGATGGCGGATACCATTTGGCGGTTTGTGCCCAGGAACCTGCTTTCCATCCTCTTTTATATCTGGCCACTCGATGTTGCCCGTGGCGACGCGAGCTGGGATAAGCCAGTAGTCTCCCGAACGATATTGTGTAGTAACGTTGGAAGGTTTCAAAAATTGAATTTGAATTCCGTCTTCCAGTGGGATCCATAAGGCCGTATCCACGTCTTTGTTGTCAAAGGACTGTTCCACGATTTTTACCGCACCATCAAAAAATGTAATACCTTTAGCTTCGTGCTGATCCCAGCGACGCACCTTGGTCGCCCACTTCTCTTGCGCTTGGATACCCGTAGGTATTTTCGGCTCGGCAGATAAAGTCAATGTATCGCCTTCCACTTTAGTCACTTTGACGAGGCTGCCAGGCTCACCACGTAATTCAAGACCGTCATTGGTTAATTCTACCCATTGGCCTACAGCAAAACCATATGGGTTATGAACAGTCAGATCAGTACCTTTCAGTTCACAGGTTGTCAC
Source organism: Methylobacter tundripaludum (assembly GCA_005239965.1). Classification (GTDB taxonomy): domain Bacteria; phylum Pseudomonadota; class Gammaproteobacteria; order Methylococcales; family Methylomonadaceae; genus Crenothrix. The sequence continues at coordinate 5,276 of SBAV01000219.1, read as the reverse complement.
AATGGCGCCGTTATCACGAGACCATTTGAAAGTGGCGGCTCCAGTATTCTCATCGACCTTGTGGATTTCTACCCGATAAAGCTGATTCTCTGGTCCTCTGTATTTAGCATCAGGTGGCGTTAAACAAGCGTCCTTGGAATCTTTGGGGGGCTTGACCCATGCCCTTAGGCAACCAAGATAAGATGGCTGCCAAACGTTCACCCATTGTTCCCAGTTGGCACGTATAGCCTTGGCATTTGCATCTTTTTGCCCCGTCGGTGTCTTAGGCTTATCCATATCCCAAATTTTGACTTGCCAAACCACTTGGGCACGGCTAGCGGTGTCAGCTCTTCCCAGGGCCTTTTCGCGAATGGCGTCGTCTTCCAGTGCCGTGACATGGCGCTCCCAAACATCCAGGTAAACGAGATATTTTTTGTTCTCGGTCGGGCTGGATAATGCAAGTGGATTAGGAAAATCCTTTTGCGTCATATAGGTTACGTCTTGGCTCCCGTCGTTCTCACAAAGGATACCGTCCACATAGTAACGTCCGTTTCCAATACTGAAATTCCATGAGTTGCTAGTCGGTATTAGTTTTAGCTCTTTTATCTTAAATCCCAAAGCTTTCTCACCGGCCGGCCCAGCAAACGGCCCAATCAAATCGGCCGCCAGGATCCGCAGATAATGAAGCAAAATAGCCGTCTGCTCATTCCAGTCGGCATCCAATTGCACTCGCCCTTGTTGTTGCAATACGCGGCTGAAGTGTTTTGCCACGTCGAAGGTGTCCCTCGAAAAATCGCCTTTCATAGTATTAATCCTCTTCGTAATTTAATTGGCTAAAATCACACCTACATCAGCGCCCGCCGGCAGATATTCATCCAGCCGGGTTCTTAGATTAGCTTCACGCTGGGGCTGGAATAGATCGTGGAAAACCCCCATTTCCGATTCGTCATCAGCACCTAGCTTGATCTCTTCTGCACAATGTTCGGCCAATTGACAATAGCTCGGCGTACCGTAACGGATGCTGTTGAATTGCGGACGTACCCGTAACCGCTCGGAGGCTAAGGCTTGTATTATTGCCACCTCGGGCAATCCACCCGGGAGGTCTTTTCGGACAAGAGCATCCACCAAGTCAGGCTGGCAATTGTAGCGTGAGGGCGTACGGGATTCAGGGACAACGTAACAAAAACGCAGGCAACCGAATTGCCGCCGCGCAACAGTGATTTTGCCATTAAAGATGCAGTTCTCACCCAACTCAATGGTTCTAACCTGAATCTGGCCAAAAACGGTGCACCGCCGCATCGTCAAGACCGCATGAGCCACAGGGCATCCGGGTGCGCCAATTGCTTCACCGTCAACCTCAACGGCATCCAGGATGCTATCGCTGATGCACAGCCGAATCGGGTCAAGGCGATAACCTGGACCTATGCCATGACACTTAGCATACCTAGCATCCTCGTCATTCATGGACTCGTCGTTGGCCAGTTCATCATTCTGGGTTGGAATGGTAGGATCGACCTGAATCGTGCCGAGAATTGAATGCTCAATTACTACACACACGTTAGGGCTGAAGATTTCCAGGCTGGATTCTTCCTCCCGGACTGCTTTACAGTTATGATGCAATTTCCAGCCGGGAACCAGCGTGGAATGGCGGATAGTTACTTTCTCCAGGTCGCCGCCGATTTGAACCTTACTTCCTGTGATCATCAGACCATCCATCGTGAAGCGGCTTCCTGACAGCCCGATTACAGTCATAGAATCGGGTTCTTCTTCCTCACCTTCAGGCCGTATCACCGGACGGCTACCCTCGGCAGCCCGAAGCTGCAGACTTTCATGTTTACCCGTAAACTCAATATGAACCGGCTCTATGTATTCCCGGCTATCGGCTATTTCAATAACGGCATGCGGCTTTTCGTCTTTTGACCACTGTTCGATCGCTTTGCCCAGCGTATCGAATGTGCCATCCCGACAAACTTGATAATAAACAGCGCCTTCAGGTTGCGACAAACTTCGTTCGTATTCGCCTCCACCCACGTCTGCGCTAAAACCATAATAGTAAGAAACCCACACTGCCTCCCTGTGTGATTTGCTAGACTTAGTCGGCTTTTGAGCGGGCAAGGCAATCCGGCCCAGGACGGGATCGACAGCGACTGTTCCCTTATGCGGCGTATAATGCCAATCCGATAAATCGGCTGCAATGATTTTGTCCTGTACCGGCTCAATAACAATTTTCTTATCGCGTAAAACACTTTTCCAGATAAAAAAGCTCTTTTCTTCACCGTACAGCTTGTCGCTATGTTTCTGCAGCAATCGTCTCCTGATGGGAACCGGCAGATTGAATTCGTCCGCAATATGCGTAGGGTCAGTTTCCGGTTCCGCCTTCAGGAAAATCGGCGCGTCGTTACCCAACACGCTGAACGTATAGCAGTTGTCTTTAATGCGATGGGCTCGGCCTTTGGTCACCCGATAAGGTTTTAGCCGCCACACGAAAAGACCAACACTGGGGATGTTATAACGGCCCTGTTGATGCTGGGAATTGATCCTGCGTATATCTACCGTATGTGCCAAGTTATCAAACGGGCCATCCAAAAATTCAAGATCGTTTCCGGATCGAACATCAATGGTGCGGGCACGTTCCAAGCGCTGATGATTGAGCGGCTGAGTCCAGCTTAAAAGCTTATAATATTCCACTGCTCGGGCAGGCCAATCCGCCACGTCTTTAGCCAACAATTCGAGCAGGGCCAGCGTCCCCTTTCGCCGCCTGTAACGGATGGTATTAGCCACCTCCCGGCGCGGGATGAGAATCTTGTTTCTGACCCGGCTTTCGGCTGTTTTGACATCGCCAGGCTTTCCGGCTTCGTGAATTGGCCGGTAGCCGATCAAATCTCCAATATACGGCACTACCCAATCTTCGCAGGTTTCGATAAACCAGTTATCGTAGAGTTGGGCGATGTCCTCCTCGACCAGATTCACTTGTTCTGAGATCACCCGCAATAAGGCCTTAAGCGGCTTACCCTGTTCCGCATCACGAATGCGGTAGATGGCGGGGAGTAATTCGTATAAACGGTCTATATTCCTGCTCATAGCCACCTCAGGTGATCTGATTCAAAATTAGCGTTTCGGGAACTTCTGGGGTCAAGAATGCCAGTTGTGCGGGTATAACTGATCCAACTTTAGCCAAATTCACCGGAACACGGGAATCCGGAACCAACTTCTCTTTTTTTCCAGTAGCATCAAGCCCCATTTTCTTAACAACATCGGCAATATCACTGGGAGTAAGCAGTTCACGCTTACCATCTGTAACCTTTTTCTCAGGCAAGCCGCCAAAAATATCCACATCCACGTACGCCACGCCTGGCACCCGCTGCATGATGCTTATCACTTCGCTGAGCAACACATCCTGACCCAACTCGCGGCGCTCGAAACTGAAAGCATCAAGCAATGCACTACGCACTTGTGTAACCACAGGCTCCCATTGGTAGTCAGGCAAAATACGAATACCCGCACTCACGACAATCAACATCAATTCGCGGATTTCAAGCTGAATGGCTTGATAGGGATCACCGAAGTCGAGCAGCGCTTGGTGTAGGTTTCGGTACAGGTCGGCGCTTTTATCAATCGGAATGTCATCGGCACCGGCAATAGTAATATGCACCAGTTGACGGCGACCGTCGGAAATCTCCACTGCAAACGCTTTACCGATACCGGCATAGAGTCGGGAAAAATCTTCGTAATCTTGCACGGACACCAACCGGTCGAGCGCCATCACTGCCAGCGGCGCATTTTTTCGGGCCTGATCGCGGGTTTCCTTGTCTGCGCCGCCTGAGGCCGGCAAAGGATTGATAATCTCCCTGACACCAAGCGGGCGCGTGGTCAACAGCGTAATCTGTTCGGCCTTAACATTGCCCGGTTTGCCGATGCCGTTGCGATACTCCGCCTTGATATTTTCGATACCGGTCGGCAAACGCAAACCTTCCCGGCCATTGCCAAAGATGACCGTGGTCTTACCTTCACCGTCGGTCTTGGTGATGAAGTTGCGGTCGGTGGGCGAGAGACCCGCCAAGGAATCAATTTCCCGCCACTGAACATCGTTGACGTAAATCTTAAGGGTGCTGTCCACGCCGGTAGGATTGACGGCAGAGACAAACGTCAACGGCGGCTGTTTGAGAACAAAGGCTTGCAACGCTTTGGCGCCGTCGCCGCTGCCCAATACTTCCTTGCGAGTTTCACCATGAGTGGCCTTGACGACGTTGCCGTAGATGGTGACGGTTTCTCGTTTGTAGCTGTATTGAAGTGCATCGGCCAAGACCAGTGTGGTCTTTGTTTTGTCATTCAAAAAAGCGTTTTGACGTTGCTCTGCGTGATACAACCGCGCCGGTTCAGCTCCATAAACGCCACTTACTCCATTTAAGTCGGTGCGCTCGCCGGACACAATGAGCCAGCGTCCCGAATCCAAGCCGTCACACAGAGTATCCAACGCAATTTCTTTGCCCTTCACGTCCTCTAGATTTCCTGACGTGCCAAATGGTTCCTCGGATAGATTCAGTGGCTCGCTCTGGGCATAAACTGTGGTTTTACGTATGACTTCAAGCGTGCGATCGGTATCATATTTTAGCCATGGATCCTTCAACGTAAGCTCCGTTACTTTGCCGATAATCCCATATTGTGCCTTTGCTATCGTTTGAACTGTCTCTATCGTGGTGATTAACGGTTCAAAACCTTTTCCATCTAACGTTGGCCGCTCGATCAAGACCCACCCCCCCGGCTTAATTTGGTCATATGGGCCATCGAGCGTTAATGTCTTTTTCGCGATATCACTGAGAGGTTCAAATGCCGTAATAACGATATCCTCCCCCCGCCAATCAATCGTAATCAGATTATCTTCATCGCTAAGCACTTGCCCTTGAGTGATGTCAGTTGTATTGTCACCTATCGTTACCGTAATCTGTGCCGAATTAACAGGCGATCCTAGAGCAATTTTCCTGCCTTTAAATTCTTTAAAGGTAAATGTCAGCGCATCAGCAGCTACGTCGATAGATACATTCAATATGTCATACTGATCTACATCTTGATTCAACCATGTTTCCATCGTCGTAGTGCCGCCGTCGATTTTGGTTATTCTAACGCCAACAAAGGCTACTGCTGCTGTGGCACCTATTCGAGTGGGAGATTCCTCTATGTTTGTCCGTGAATTAACAAATAGATTAATTCTACTTTGTTAAATCAACATCGCCCTATCATGTTGAAAAAACCAATTGATTTTTAAACGCATAATCAATCGATGCTTGCCTCCTCCTGTG
>SBAV01000503.1 GCA_005239965.1 Methylobacter tundripaludum | reverse complement strand
GGCATAGGCTGATTAAATCTGTAATTTCAGGCTCCGTGGGTGGCGTTTTACGGTAAGGGGCATCAACCAGCAAGCGCCCGACACCTTCACTAAAAGGCGCATCTTTTAAGCCATTGTCAAGAAACGCCAACCAGGCCCGCCCCGTTAAACCGGCCACTTCCGAGCGCGGCGCTACGCTGATGGCAACACGCCGAATCAATATGGATAATTCGCACAGCTTTTGCATACTGCCCATATTGGCGTCTTCTTCGATACTGGCCAAATGCTTTCTGGCAATCTTCAGGGCTTTTTTAACCGCATTGTTACGGTTTAGCCGCTTGTACAACCGGTACGCCAGCAACATTAGCACCGGCAACAGCGCTGCCAACAACCACCAGCCAATGGCAGGCGGCCACCAGCTTATCGCGTCGGGCAAATGTATGTCTCTAAGAGGGAGTTGGGTTGTTGGCATCTAAGCAATAATACGTGTGTAAACGAATAAATCCTGTTTTATCTTAGTTGTTGTATCGGATTTTGTGCGGTGCTGCACTGGATCAGTATCAGCCCCATTTTTTTGGCCAACATTTCCAGGTGCTGCAAGCGCTGTGCAAAATGTTGCTGATATTGTTTTAAACGCTGCTGATCACTGGTATCAACCACCACATCACGGCGCTCATCCGTAAAGCGATAACGGCCTTTAGTGGGCAAACTACTTTCTAACGAGTCATAGACAAAAATCAGCACAACATCGCAATGGCGGCGTAATTTGGCCAGATGCGCCTCAACTTTGTCATCCATGCCGCGAAAATCACTGATAATGTACACTAAACTGCCCGGCCGCACATGTTTTATCAAACGGGCTAACACCTGTTCGAAAGATAAAGGCAGATCAGCGGCATTCTGTTTTTTGTCAGGCGGCTGAATTTTTTTTGCTTGCGCTTTCTGTTCAGCCGCAGGTTTTGTCGCCAATGCATTCAAAAACCGTAACACCGCATGTTTGCCGTTCTGGGGTTTCAGCTCCTGACAGGTATCGGCGGAAAATATCTGCCCCCCAATCCGGTCACTGTGGTGCTGGGCTGTCCATGCCAATAAGGCAGCCAGTTTGGCTGCCAACACCGATTTGAATACCCCCCGCGTTGCAAAATGCATGGTTGGCCTATTATCCACCGAAATAAATACAGGACGTTCTCGCTCTTCACGAAAAATTTTGGTGTAGGTTTGGTCGGTACGCGCGGTAACCCGCCAATCAATACGGCGGATATCATCGCCGGGTTGATAAAGCCGGATTTCATCAAACTCCATGCCACGGCCTTTAAAACGCGATACATAACCGCCCGCCTGCTGGGAACGAATGCCGAGATGATGCTGCCTTAGCCCTGCCGCAGGTTCTGCCAAATCAATCAACGTCTTCAAAGATACCGAAACCAGTTCATCGGCTTTTTTGCGCGGCTTACTCGGAACAACAGTTTTCTTGCTAAAAAACATTAGGGTACAGCAATTCTGGAAATAAGCTCTTTGATGACATAGTCAGTGGTGATGCCCTCGGCTTCGGCTTCGTAGGATAAGATTAAACGGTGCCGAAGCACGTCGAATGCCATCTCCTGAATATCCTCAGGGCCGACAAACTCCCACTGCCCCAGCCATGCCTTGGCCCTGGCACATCGATCTAATGCGATGCTGGCCCTTGGACTGGCACCGTATTGCAACCATCCGGCAAGATCAGCGCCATAAGCGCCTGGATTTCGCGTGGCAAGAATAATTTGCAACAAATAATCTTCAAGATTATCAGATAGATAAATATCTAAAACTTCTTTACGCGCCTCAAATAGGATTTCTTGGCTGAGCTGCACAAATTGATCACTTTTTTTATTGGTTTCATACCGTGCTTCGGTTCTTGCCAGATGCAAAATGCTTTTTTCGTGTTCGGGTTTGGGATAATCCACTTTTACATGCAACAGAAAACGATCAAGTTGCGCTTCCGGTAACGGATAGGTTCCTTCCTGTTCAATCGGGTTCTGTGTTGCCATTACCATAAATAATTTGGGTAACGGGTATGTTGCCTGCCCGACGCTGATTTGGCGCTCGGCCATAGCTTCCAACAATGCCGATTGCACTTTAGCTGGAGAGCGATTGATTTCATCGGCTAAAATCAGGTTATGAAACAACGGACCTTTTTGGAATTCAAATGTGCCTTGTTGCGGCCGGTAAATTTCGGTGCCGGTTAAATCGGCGGGCAACAGGTCGGGAGTAAACTGAACCCGATGAAAATTGCATTGAATACCCTTGCTCAGAACATTGATAGCCCTGGTTTTAGCAAGCCCGGGCGCGCCCTCGACAAGTATATGCCCATCAGCCAGCAAGCCAATCAACATTCTCTCGACGAGCACTTCTTGACCAATAATTTCCTCATTAATGTAGTTTTTAAGCCGTAATAATGCGGTTTGCGTTGTATTTTGATAACTGTTTTTTTCTGACATGACCCAGATTATTCGTTATTGAAACCAGTAAAGTTTGATAAATTAAGCAGTTTTAGTTTGTCAGCTTTAAGTTGACCGTGTTGCGCAGCGACTTCTGGCACCGTGTGCCTTACCTTCCGGGTACAAACAATATTTGTTAGAAAGATCCTTGGGGTTACATGATTTATGGCATTACAACAAAAAACACCGCAGCCTGTTATCCTGAATGATGTGTTGATATATACGATAATGCAAAACCCAACTCGCTTCAAACACCCAACTCAGAATTTTTAGGCTGTAAAGAAACTTTGAATCCATGTGCAAAGAATAGCTCATCAACTGACTTTTTCTTTGTTTATATAGAGAACGCAGCTAATAAAGTGACATTAATTGCATTGATCAATGTCTCAGAGCCTTGTGTAAGGCTTAATATGTCCTTTTATTAGTGGAGTCCTC
>SBAV01000214.1 GCA_005239965.1 Methylobacter tundripaludum | reverse complement strand
CCAGCACTTGGACATGCTGCCATACGGGTTGTGTAAACATCGGTGCAAAAGCACTTAAAAGTATCAATGCTGAATAAGGGAGGTTCAAGGACATGCGGTGATGTGAAGGTTGTGATCAAACTGACAATTGTCCTACGAAACCCGTCCGTCATATCCTATTAAAATGGCCAAAGTCGAGTATAAATGACCGTTTACACAAAAATTCTGACACCCTCATGTCGCCCGCTCAGCCAACCCAATATCAACAAGGGCGATTCCTTTCATTTCCCAGTTGACAGCTTAGGAAGGTACCCTGCTTTTTTTGGCCGTGACAGTTGTATTGTTTATATTTTAGGCTAGCCTTAAGTTTATTAGGCAGAATTTCTGTTTTGTCTAATTTTTTGGATGTTGCATACTTCCAAGCTTTATGTAAAAAATGAATGCACGGCGTGTGTTCACACCCACATTCAATGCCTATTAAAATATAAAACATGAGTATTAAATTATGAATATCAAATTGATGGTTTTACTGGCTTTCTTTTTATCTAGCACAACAGCTTTCGCTAATGAATCCGCACAAGCTAAAGAGGCTGAACACCAACAAGCCGCAGAAAAACATATGGATAGCTCCTCAGAAAGCCACCTAACGCCTGATGATGCCAAAGGGCATGAACAAAACGCCGAAAATGCTCATGAAACGGAAAAACACGGCAAATAAATGAGAAATAAAAAGGGCACAAATTGTGCCCTTTTTATGGTTTCAAGTTAGGCGATATCATCTAGCTGAGAAACGTATGGAAAATCAGTCATACGGTAATGGTTTAAATGCCTTGACCGAATCACCACCGGCTAAACAGTGAGCCTTTTGCCTTAAGCCAAGCCTTATATTCTGAGGGTTCTACAGTTGGAGCAAGACGTTTTCGCAGCCAATTTGAAAACTGGATACGCTCAAGGGCATCGCGAAACTCCGTCGTTTCGGCATTGTAGGTCTTGGCTTTTTCGCCCCCCACCTCATCGATATAGTTGCTAACCCAAGCGCGTTTGTCAGCAAGCGATAAGGCATTAACCACTTCGTTGGTGCGTTCACGGACAAACTCGGCCTCAAGATCGGATCGCCGCTTTACTAACGCCTTGCGCTGCTCTTCTTCTATCTTTCTCTGGCTATCCTGCGCTTTCTTCGCTTCGAATGGCGATTTACCGACCACAGCATCACTCTCGTAAAGTGTCCGGATATAACCAGCCGTTGAGCCTTTAACCTGTTTTTCCCGGGCTTTCACTTCTACATACTCAACAACCTGCCTGGCACGGGCTTCATCTTGAAGAATCCATAGAATGGCAAGGCGCTCCCCTATGCCGTGTTCCAAAAGACGCTTGAACAGCTCGGATTCGCGGATAGCCGCATGGTCATCCTGGATCACCGGCTTCAACAGCGTTTGCTGTGGGTTTTCGGTAATCAGAAAACGAACTGCTGTGACTTTACGGCCCTGTTTTTGAAACTCTGGCACAAGCTGCATATCTGAAACGCGGTTAATCTCTTCAACAGGCTTGATGATGACATTCCGTTTAAGGTATTTGAATTCATCATACATTGGCGAACTTGCGCCAACAATTTTTTTGAATCGATCAAGTTCCCACCATCCGGTAGAACCAACCGCTTTATAGCGGATGCAGTTTTCATACAATGTCAGTGCATAGCTGCCTTCAAAGCGGCGTTGTACGCCAATATTGATGGTCGCATAGATTTCTGGATCGTAAAGACGTTCGGCAAGGTACTCGGTATAGCTATAAGTACACGTTCCCTCTTTAATCTCACCGTAAGAAAGCATGGCCATGACACGCCAAGATTTTTTTCCATCTTCCATCATATTGAACTCAATGGATGTTGAAGCAAGCTTGCGCAGCGCATCCTGGAGGCGCTCGATATTATTGCTGTCATCCCAACCGAGCATGGCGCACAAATGCTTAACGGGAAGCGTATGCTCCCGTCTTGTTAACAGTACATCGTAGGCGTTCAGAAGCAATACGTTAGCCGTCTTGCGTTCCAGTAGCGAGAGCTCCCCACTCGTGTGGATCGCGGCTACATGCTTCTTAACTTGTTCATTCGATGGTTCTAGATTTTTAAGTGCAGTTTTTTTAGCCATAAAAAAAGTATAGCAAAAGGTGACCGTTTTTCAATGAAATTCATTATCACCTTTCATCCCCTAAACTATCACCTTTCATCCCCTAAACTATCACCTTTCATCCCCTAAACAGTGACATTTCATCCCTAAACAGGGATGATTACTGTAAAAAATATCAAAAAAATTTAAAATAAATCATTTAAAAACAAATTGTTATCTATTATAGCAAACAATAAAATAAATTGATCCCCTAAACAGTGACATTTAAATTATTTTCATCCCCTAAACCATCACCTTTAGGTGATTTTCATCCCCTAAACTATCACCTTTAAAGTGATTTTCATCCCCTAAACTATCACCTTTCATCCCCTAAACTATCACCATAAATCGCTACAGGCCTTGCTGCGTATGGGCTGCAAAAAGCTAAATATATTTAAATATGTTGTTTTATTAAACAACAACAGGAGAAAAATTTTGTTGTTGTTTTTCTTGAAAAGCTAATTTTTTAGGAAAAATTAGCGGCACATTTTTTATTTACTCGACAGACACCAATCCAGGTTCGATGACGGTTGCGTTGATAATACGTCCTGAGTTCTCGTTTTTAATCCTGATGCGTTGGCCTTTGGTGCCATCCATCATCGCAACCCCGTTCATTCGAATGGCAAAAGCAGGTTGTATGGCGCTGATGATGATTTTGTCGCCCCGTTTGATGAGCCTGGGTTCGACAAAACTTCTCAACCCCAGGATAGCGCCTGCCTGTAGGTATCGTGCCGCCTGTTTGTTTTCAATTTGTTCAGTTTGGGTAATAAAATCGCCCCTGAGTTTGGATACCTCCCTTTTTTCGATGGCAAGGTGTTGCCGGGTAATAATTTCACCTCGTTGTACGGGTTGAGCCAGGACAATGACGGTTTCATAAACTTTAATGACGGCGGTGGTGAAAATTGACCATTTTTTTTCTGCATTGCAGCGGACACCTATTGCCATCCTAGCCACATTCATTGAGGCAGTTGTTGTGAATGCTTCCAGTGCTTCGGTGCATTCTGGCAGTTTTAATTGGCTATCGAGGGGAAGCACGCTGATTTCGTATTCGGCAGAGGGGGTTATATTTTGAGCAACAATGTCTTTAACGAGCTCATAAATAGAGTCGTGAGACTGGAATTTTTGTTCCGCATGGCCTAACGTAAAAATTCCTAAAGCCAACGCCAAAATAACAAAACTATTCTTAATCATGGTAATACCGGTTTTATGACTTAATGCGTTATTAAGCATGATTTACGCCAAGTCAATAAAAAACAAAACACAAAAGGTTCTTAGCCAATTTATTGACGCTTTGCTCTGCCTATTGAACCCTGTCGATCTGGGCTTTGGTGCGTAAAGACGCAAAATAGCGCATTTCCACTGATTATCTTAATAACCCTGTGTAATATTGGCATGTGTTGTGCTTTACGTTTCTTATACGTACACAGGAGGCGCCTCATGGCTATTAATTTTGACAAAGCACTTGGAATCCACCCGCAGGCTTTGACCCTGCGGGAAAGACGCAGTGAAATACTTGCTGCTAACCTGGCAAATGCAGACACGCCTAGCTATAAAGCCCGTGATCTGGATTTCAAGTCCATTCTGAAACAAAACATGGCGTCAGCCCCGGCTATGGAGCGCACGCAATCGGGACACTTTGCGCACCACCCGTTGTTAGCATCTCGAATGATGTACCGGAATCCTAACCAGGTTTCCTTGGATGGAAACACTGTCGAAGCTAATGTCGAGCAGGCCAAATACGCTGAAAATGCAGTGCAGTATCAGGCCAGTTTGCAATTTATCAGTAACAACTTTTCCGGTCTGATGATGGCCATAAGAGGGCAATAGCCATGTCTTCTTTTAGCATATTTGATATTGCCGGCAGCGCCATGAATGCCCAGTCGTTAAGGCTCAATCTGGTCGCCAGTAACATTTCCAATGCCAATAGCGTCAGCAGCAGTCCCGATGGGGTTTACAAATCCAGACAACCGGTGTTTGCCGCTGAATTGAAAGGCGTCCTGAATAATCAGGATGCAGCCAGTCAGGTAAAAGTCTTGGGCGTAGTAGAAAGCCAGGCTCCCGCAGTCATGGAGTATGCCCCGAATCATCCTATGGCAGATCAAATGGGTTATATCTATAAATCCAATGTCAATACGGTGGAGGAAATGGCCAATATGATGTCGGCATCACGTTCTTACCAAAATAATGTGGACGTATTGAATACAGCAAAGCAATTGATTCTCCAAACTTTAAAAATGGGGCAGTAAAAATGAACAGTGTAGATGCTTACCAAGGTTTGGGGCTGTCAACCAGCGCGGGCAGCGTACTTAAAAAAAATAGCTTGGGCCAGGAACAGTTTTTAAAATTGATGACCGCCCAGTTGACACACCAGGATCCAACCAAGCCCATGCAAAATGGCGAGTTTCTTTCGCAAATGGCGCAATTTGGAACCGTTTCCGGCATTCAGGATTTGCAGCAGTCTTTTAAAAATTTTTCTACGTCAATCAGTTCCGATCAAGCGTTACAAGCGGCTAGCCTGGTGGGGCGCTTTGTGTCGGTGCCCTCTGAACAGGGGCTCTTGGCTGCAGGCGGTGAAATTAAGGGCACAGTCGACCTTCCGGCCAGTGCTTCCAACGTAAATTTAAAAATACTTGATCCCATAACCGGTGATGTTGTTGCAATCAAGAGCCTAGGCGGACACTCCGAAGGATCCGTGCCCTTTGCCTGGGATGGCATAAACAGCAACGGGGTCCTTGCAAATCCTGGTGTTTATAAGGTTCAGGTGGAAACGGGCATCGACGGCACCAATACGGTGTTGCAACCGGAGATTCAATCGCGCGTTGAAAGCGTATCCATGGACAGCGGTAAAAATGGCTTGCAGGTCAACCTAATGGGCTTGGGAGCTGTCAATTTTAACCAGATAAAGCATATTCTATAAAATTTAGGAGAGTTGAAATGGGTTTTGCAACAGCCTTAAGCGGCTTAAATGCCGCCGCCAATAATTTGTCAGTGACCGGCAACAACATTGCCAACGCCAACACGACGGGGTTTAAGGAATCGCGCTCTGAATTTGCCGACGTTTATGCCAGCAGTATTGGTGGCGTGAGCAAAACACAGCCAGGTTCTGGCGTTAGAATAGCGGAAGTTGCCCAACAGTTTAACCAAGGTACCCTGGACTTGACAGGAAACAACCTGGATATGGCCATCAATGGCGAAGGGTTCTTTACCTTGGCGGATAATCCAGCAGATCTGAATTCGCTTGTTTATAGCCGTGCCGGGGCATTTGAGGTAAATAAGGATGGACTTGTAACTAATGCCCAAGGACAGGCTTTACTGGCTTATAAGCCCAATGGCACAACGGCGGCTGATGGATTTAGTACAGGGGTATTGACGCCAGTTTCGCTAAATAATACCGGCGCAGGCCTGCCGGTTTCTACGACGAAGGTTGCTTTAAGCGTCAACCTGGATGCCAGCAATCCCGCCATTACCACGGCATTTAACCCATTAGACTCAAGTACCTACACCAAACAAACGTCGGCAACGATTTATGATTCATTAGGGGCCTCGCATAAGTTAACGACTTATTTTGTGGCCGGTGCTGCTACGCCTGCGACCGCCTCCACGCCTGCAACAAGAAACTGGGCGGTGCACCATTATGTTACGGATAACCCGTTAGCACCGGTATCGGTGGACACCGCACCAACAACACTGACTTTCGATTCAACGGGGAAACTGGCCACTCCTGCCAATGGGCAGGTGTCATTGGCCCCTTATGTCACCGGGACATCGGCAGCCAATATTGTCACCAAAATGGATTATACCGGTTCTACGCAACTGTCTTCACCTTTCAGCGTCGATGCATTAAGGCAAGACGGGCTAGCGGCTGGTAAATTAACCGGCATTGACATTGATGATGCCGGGGGGATTTTTGCCCGTTTCAGCAATGGCGGTTCAACGCCATTAGGCAAGGTGGCTTTAACTCGATTTGCCAATCCCCAAGGATTGGCAAAATTAGGTGACACAACCTGGGGGCAAAGCCCCGCTTCAGGAACGCCTATTGCAGGAGAAGCCGGAATAGGCAGCTTTGGCTCGATTCAGTCGGGCGCACTGGAGCAATCCAACGTTGACTTGTCGAAACAATTGGTCAACCTTATTGTTGCCCAGCAAACTTATCAGGCCAATTCGCAGACGATTTCGACTGAAAACAGCATCATTCAGACAATTTTGAATATCCGCTAAAGCCTGGTGTAGGAGAGCCGTTATGGACCGAAGCCTCTACATTGCAATGAGCGGCGCCAAACAATCGTTACTCGAGCAAAATTCAAACGCCAATAATTTGGCGAATATGCAGACAACCGGTTTCAAATCTGATTTGGAATGGTTTCGCAGCAGACCTGTGTTTGGCGCTGGCTTCCCTACCCGTGTTTACGCCATGATAGAAAAGCCGGGCACTGATTTTTCCCCTGGTGCCATGCAGACGACAGGGCGTGACCTGGACGTGGCCATCAACGGTGAAGGTTGGATTGCCGTCCAGGGCGAAGACGGCAAGGAGGCCTATACCCGTGGTGGTGACCTGCGTATCACGCCGGAAGGCTTGTTGCGTACCGGCACCGGCTTGCAAATCATGGGGCAAAATGGGCCTATCACCATCCCGCCTTCGGAACGCCTGGTGATAGGCAGTGACGGCACGGTCAGTATCGTGCCGATGGGCGCGGGTAACGCGACCACTTTGATGGTATTGGACAGGATTAAGCTGGTTAAGCCTGAAATGACGGCCATGGAAAAACAAGGCGACGGTTTGTTGCACCCTAAAAACGGCCTGCCGCTGGCGGCTAGTGCCGATGTCAGCCTAGCACAGGGGATCCTGGAAAGCAGCAATGTCAATGCGTTTGCCGCTATGACGGAAATGATTGAATTGGCCAGAAACTTTGAGTTGCAGACTAAGGTGATGAAAAATGTGGATGAAAACGCCGGCGCAAGCGCCAAGTTGATGCAACTGGCATAAACGGTGCTTTAAAGCGGGTAAGACAACAAATTGACACTGAGGAATTGATATGACAGAACGTGCATTATGGGTTGCCAAGACCGGTCTGGATGCCCAGCAAACACGTATGGCGGTTATTGCCAACAACCTGGCGAACGTCAATACCACCGGCTTTAAAAAAGACCGGGCCATGTTTGATGACCTGATGTACCAGAATATTCGCCAGGTCGGCGGGCAAACCACGCAAAACACGCAATCCCCAACGGGAACGTCGCTAGGGACGGGCGTCAGGACAGTGTCAACCGAAAAAGTCCATACCCAGGGCAATGTCCAACAAACCGGTAACGCCCTAGATGTGGCTATTAATGGCCGCGGGTTCTTGCAGATTTTAATGCCGAATGGCGATACCAACTATACCCGTGATGGTTCATTAAAATTGGATTCAACCGGTCAACTGGTCACGTCAAGCGGCTTGACATTAAATCCGCCGATTACGGTGCCGCAAGGCGCCCTCAGCATCACTATTGGTAGCGATGGGACGGTATCCGCTTTGTTGCCAGGAAGCGCAACGCCACAGCAGTTGGGGCAAATTGAAACGGCTGACTTTATCAATCCTACCGGGTTGGAGGCCGTAGGCGACAACCTTTATCGGGAATCCGCGTCAAGCGGCCCGCCGATAGCGGGCACACCGGGTGATGGGGAATTCGGTTCCTTGAATCAAGGCTCGTTGGAAACCTCCAATGTCAATGTCGTTGAAGAACTGGTCAACATGATTGAAGCACAACGGGCTTATGAGATGAATTCCAAGGCGATTTCAACCGCCGATCAGATGCTGTCTTTTGTAACGCAACAGCTCTAGGGGGGGGGCGGCATGATGACGCAAAAGCTCAGTTTCATTGGATTTGTGCTGTTGTTGCTGGCGGCTTGCACACCCATGCCGCCACGGGATCCTGAGTTTGCGCCGGTGCAACCTGCAAGCTTAAGGCCCCCGATCCAGAATAACGGATCAATTTACCAGGCTGGTTATGACATGCGCCTGTTTGAAGACAACAAGGCCATGCGGGTTGGGGACATCTTGACCATTAAGCTTCAGGAGTTGACCCAGGCGAAAAAGGCGGACGACCTTAATGCCAAAAAAGATATGAATGCGCTTGTTTCTGCCCCCACTATTGGCGGGTATGCCATGTCCAGTTTAACGGGTAATGATCCTGCCTTTGAACTGGCGGGAAAAAGGGACTTTAACGGTGCCGGCAAAGCTAACCAAAGCAACAGCCTAATAGGCGATATCTCCGTAACCGTCGTTGAAGTATTACCGAACGGTAATTTGAGGGTGCGCGGCGAGAAACGGGTGACGCTGAACCAAGGCGATGAGTACATCAGGCTGTCAGGTATTGTCAGGCCTGTAGACATAGATTCCGCCAATACCCTTTCTTCAGACAAGGTGGCCGATCCAACGATTATGTACACCGGGGATGGCGCTATGGCAGATGCCAGCAAGATGGGATGGCTGTCAAGGGTTATCTACAGCCCGTGGTTTCCTTTTTAAGTTGGGGATGAGGATATGAATGCAACCCCTAAGAATTTTGTTTCCCTGTTCTTGTTGGCCCTGTTTTGTAGCGGTTCGGTTTGTGCTGAGCGTATAAAAGACATTGCCTCGATTGAAGGGGTGCGCATTAATCAATTAGTGGGCTACGGTTTGGTGGTCGGTTTGGACAAGTCGGGGGACAAAAACAAGTTTACCGGACAAACCTTGCGCAGCATGCTTGGACGTTTTGGCGTAACCTTGCCGCCCGGTGTTGATCCTAAAGCAAAAAATATTGCGGCGGTTGCCATTCAGGCGGATCTGCCGGCGTTTGCCAAGCAGGGACAAACCATTGATGTGACCGTTTCTTCCATTGGGGATGCTAAAAGCTTACGGGGCGGAACCTTACTAATGACACCCTTAAAGGGAGCCGATGGGCAGGTTTATGCTGTCGCCCAGGGTAGTCTGGTTGTCAATGGCCTAAGTGCGTCAGGACAGGACGGTTCAAACATTACTGTCAACAATCCCAGTGTTGGTCGCATCCCGAACGGCGCAACCGTTGAACGTACAGTGAACACACCTTTTTCGGAAGATAATTCTTTGATCTTTAATCTGCATACGTCAGATTTTACGACGGCCAATCGTATGGCGGAATCGATTAACCAGGAATTTGGTGCCAATACCGCAAGGCCGGTCGATGCCACATCGGTTAGGGTTAATGCGCCTTTGGATCCCGGACAAAAAGTATCGTTTGCGTCAATGGTCGAAAATCTTACCGTTGTCCTTGATGATGCTCCGGCACGCGTCATTGTCAATTCACGTACTGGGACCGTTGTTATCAACAGTAAAGTCCGGGTGCAGCCAGCGGCGGTATCACATGGCAGCTTGACAGTCACCATCAGTGAAAATCCACAGGTGAGTCAACCGGCACCTTTTTCCAGGGGGGGGGCAAACGGTGGTTACGCCGCAATCTGATGTACAGGTTGAACAGGAGAAAAACCGCATGTTTGTGTTTAAGCCGGGCGTTTCTCTGGATGAAATTGTCCAGGCCGTCAATAATGTGGGGGCTTCGCCCAGTGATTTGGTTGCCATCCTTGAGGCGCTTAAATCAGCGGGCGCTTTGCGTGCCGAGTTAATTGTGATCTAGTCAGAGACGGTTATGTTAAATGTACAAAATGCCAATATTTATACTGACTTTAATGGCCTGGCTAAACTAAAAAACCAGGCCAGAAATGATTCGCCGGAAGCATTGAAGGAAGTTGCCAAGCAATTTGAAGCCATTTTTCTGAACAATGTGCTTAAAGGCATGCGGGAAGCAAAGCTGGCGGATGGCATTACGGATAACGACCAAAGTAAGTTTTATAATGAAATGTATGACCAGCAATTGGCCGTGCATTTATCCGGTAAACCGGGCGTTGGCCTGGCTGATTTAATTGTTAAGCAGCTGAGCCATGAGCAGCCGGATAATGAAAAAATGGCGCTTGAAGATTATCTGAACAGGTCTGGCGGTTCCAGAAAAGCCACAACCCATTATTCGGGTTCAGTTGAAAAACAGACGGGTAGAAAAGTTGACAGCCGGATTAATAATGATCTGGCAATTTTCAAATCTTATCTCCACAACAAAAGTTCGGCCGAAACCCAATTAAAGAACAACCATTCCCGGCCGATACAGTCAGCAGAAGATTTTGTCCGACAATTATACCCTTCTGCTGTGCAAGCAGCGAAGGAATTAGGCGTGGAACCTAAGGTGCTTCTGGCGCAAGCGGCATTGGAGACAGGTTGGGGGCGTTCAGTCATCAAAAACAGCGACGGCAGCAGCAGTTTCAACCTGTTCAATATTAAGGCCAGTAAAGCTTGGCATGGCGACCAGGCTCAGGTGGCCACGCTGGAGTTTGAGCACGGCATTGCTAAAAAAGTAAACGCCGGATTTAGGTCCTATGCTTCATTCCAGGAAAGTTTTCAGGATTATGTGGGCTTTATAAAAACTAACCCCCGCTATGGACATGCATTACAACAGGCAGGCAATGGCGCGCGTTATTTGCAGGCCTTACAACAGGCGGGTTACGCAACTGATCCTCACTATGCTGATAAAGTGATGGGTATTTATCACAGCAGTGCAATGTCTGAAGTTGAACCTCGAACAGTTGTGGCGACAAAGTAATCACCAAAGTAAATCCGGGTTACCAGCCGGTGTCTAATTTTTAAGCGGGACTCTAGTATGGCAGGCATTTTAGGAACAGCATTGTCGGGGCTTATGGCCTTCCAGCGCTCATTGGATACCACAAGTCATAACATTGCCAATGTCAACACCGAGGGCTATAGCCGCCAACGCGTCGAACTTGGCACCAAACCAGCGGAATTGACCAGTGCCGGATATATCGGCCAGGGCGTGAATGCTGAAACAGTTTCCCGCAGTTACGATCAGTTTATTAGCAATCAACTGACATCCAGCACGGCTGCATTTGCAGAAACCAATACGCTCTCTACCCTGGCCTCGCAGGTGGACAATATCATCGCCAATGAAACGACGGGCTTGTCACCGGCTTTGAACGTGTTCTTTAATGCGGTCAATGACGTTGCCAGTGACCCATCGTCGTTACCAGCCAGGCAGGTCATGGTCTCTGAAGCCGAGTCTTTAACGCAGCAATTCAATGCCCTGTCATCCCAGTTTGAGGGTTTGCGTCATCAGACAAATAAGCAAATGCAAACAACCGTTGATGACATCAACGCATTTGCCGAAAACATTGCCGCCCTGAACGGTAAAATTGTTCCCGATTCAAGTCGCACATCGGGCGGGCAGTTGCCTAATGACCTACTGGATCAGCGCGACGCGCTGGTGGCCAAAATGGCAGAAAAAATAGGCGTTTCTACGCTCCCCCAAAAGGACGGGTCCATCAGTGTGTTTATTGGCAATGGACAATCTTTGGTACTGGGCGCAAACGCTGCCAAGCTGTCTTTGGCAGGGTCAAGCACCGATCCTGGCCATAAAGAAATTCTGATGGGCGGCCAGGCGATCAGTAAACAGCTTAACGGTGGAGAATTGTCCGGGGTGCTTAAGTTTCGCGATGAAGTTCTGGAACCTGCCCAGCAACAACTGGGCTTGGTGGCGGCTGGATTTGCGATCCAATTTAACGCGGCGCATACGGCAGGATTCGATTTAAACGGCGATGCAGGCACGGACATGTTCAGTCTTGGAACGCCAGCCTTAGCGGTGGCTGTAACCCCTGCCCCCAATAATGTCGGCAGCATCACGGCAACTTATGATCCAGCTACGCTAAGCCAATTGACAGCCAGTGATTACCAGTTGAGTTATGATGGCAGCAACTTTTCGTTAAAACGCTTGAGTGACAATGCCATAACCACTTTTGCAGGTAGCCCCCCCACAACAATAACGGGGCCGGGATTTAACATAGCAACGGGGGCAACAGTTGCGGCTAACGACAGCTTCCTGATTAGGCCAACATTTGATGCCGCCAAAAAAATGACGGCATTGATTACCGATCCTGTGAAAATTGCTGCCGCTGGCACTACCGGCGGCTCGGGTTCGCCCATACCGGGTGATAATACGGTCGCTTTAAGTTTGGCCAATCTTGAAAAAAAATCTGTTTTGCTGGGTGGAAAGTCCACTTTGAATGATGCTTATGGCCAACTGGTATCACGGGTCGGCACATTGACGCATGCGGCAAAAATTAGCGGCTCAGCCCAAGAAACCTTGTTAAACCAGGCAAAACAGTCCAGGGAAAACCTGGCAGGGGTTAACCTGGACGAAGAGGCCGCAAACCTGGTCAAATTCCAACAGTCCTATCAGGCCGCAGCTAAGGTCATTTCTATTGCCAGTTCATTGTTCGACACATTAATCGGGGCTCTCCGGTAGGATATTATTATGCGAATTTCAACCTCATGGGCCCAACAGTCCGCTGTTAATTCAATACTTGAACAGCAGTCACGGTTACAACAGACACAGATGCAGTTGTCTACGGGCAAGAAGATGCTGACACCTTCTGATGACCCTGCTGCGGCAGCCCGCATCATTGATCTCAATCAAAGCATCAAGCAGACGGAACAATACCAGGGCAATATCGATACCGCCAGACAACGGCTTTCCCTGCAAGGCGGGGTACTGCAGAATGCCGTCGATGTGCTGCATCGAATTAAGGAGTTAGGGGTTCAGGGATTAAACGACACTAATTCGCAAAGTGACCGGATTAATATAGCTGTAGAGATGGAATCGCTTAACGAACATTTAGTAAGCCTGGCCAACACCAAGAATGCCAATGGGGAATACCTTTTTTCCGGATTTAAAAGCGCTACCCAACCCTTTGGCAAAAATACGGCGGGTAGCGGCTATGCCTATGCAGGCGATTTAAAGCAGCGTACTGTTCAAATAGGTGAAAACCGGCAAATTTCTGACGGGGATTTGGGGGTTAGTGTTTTCGGAACGCCTACCAACTCACTGCCCGCAGCAGGTTCCAATGCCAATATTTTTGAAGCAATTGACCGGTTTGCAACCGATCTTAGAGGCGACAGACCCAACTCGGCTTCTCTGGACGATATTTCTTCCGCATTGGATAAAATGCTGACAGTAGAAGCTGCGAATGGCGTAAGGCTCAATGCCTTAGATAACCAGGAAGGGCTTAATGCCGACTTCGTACTCAATACGAAAACAGTGTTATCAACAACGGAAGATCTTGACTATGCGGAAGCCATCAGCAAGTTTAACTTGCAGACGGTATCCTTGCAGGCGGCACAACAGGCCTTTACCCAGGTAAAAAAATTATCGTTATTTAATTACCTTTAACTGCAAAAGTCAGGGCAAACGGAACTGACATTACCGGCTGCAATAAAAAATTAAGATTGGGCTAATTTAAATTAACCCACTTCATTACCTCACTGCCATTAAGTTAAGAGCACGACCCCTTCTCCAAAGGGAGAAGGCTGGGATGAGGGGAATTTAAATTATTGATTTTATTCTCCTCACCCCAACCCTCTCCAGCAGGAGAGGGAGCTTTTTTGCTTAACTTAATGGCAGTGACTTCATTACCTACCAAGGAGAGCAATATGGATCTGAACAAAGCAATTGAAAAACATGCTGACTGGAAGTTGAAATTCCGTTTGGCAATTTCCAAACAAGAAACAATGGATGTAGAGGCTATCTCAAAAGACAATTGTTGCGAATTAGGTAAATGGCTGCATGGAGAGTCTAAAGCAAGATTCGGAAAATTCACCAGCCATTTAGCGTGTGTAGGCAAACACGCTGCATTCCACGTTGAGGCAGGAAAAATCGCCAGAACGATTAACTCCAAAAAATACGCCGAAGCCGAGGCCATGCTGGTAGGTACGCCTTACACCACAGCATCCAACGCTGTCGGCGCTGCAATCATACGCCTTAAAAAAGAAGCCGGCCTATAAAAAATCAATACCTTAGCCAAACCCGATATTCCGCACCCCGCTATTCGAAATTTGCATATAATTTGACATACCGTTTTCCAAGCATGTAAGTCAATTGGTTATGGTATTCGTTGCAAT
>SBAV01000496.1 GCA_005239965.1 Methylobacter tundripaludum | reverse complement strand
TTTTAAGATTTTTGCTTATCGACAGTAGGGTTGACGCAATTACGGGTTGACTACTTTTTTTTTGCGCGTGGGTGCGCTTTATCGTAGACCTTGGCCAAATGCTGGAAATCCAGATGTGTATAGATTTGCGTGGTGTTAATGTCGCTGTGGCCGAGCAGTTCTTGGACGGCACGTAAGTCCTGGCTGGATTCCAGCATATGGCTGGCAAAAGAATGCCGGAGCATGTGCGGATGAATGTGTTCGGCTATGCCTTTTTTTAAGCACCATTGTTTGAGGCGAGCTTGAATACTGCGTTGCCCCAAACGTGTGCCTTTATGCGATACGAATAAGGCTGTTTCAGACTCTTTAGCGATTTTTGAGCGTAAATCCAGCCACGTTAAAATTGCACTTATAGCCTTGCGGCCTACCGGTAGCAATCGCGATTTTTCGCCTTTGCCGGCATGGACGACCAAGGTACGATCGGGTAGATCAATATCGTTGACATTGAGGGCAGCAAGTTCGCTAAGGCGCAAGCCAGATGAATAGAACAGCTCAAACATGGCCAAATCGCGGGTTTCCAGGCTGGAGCTGGTTTCTGCGTTCAACAGGCCGGTTATTTGGTCGACATCCAGGGTTTTAGGTAGTTTCCGGAGCGGTTTAGGGGCTTTGACATAGTGTGCGGGATTGCTGTCAACACATTTATTTTTAAGCAGATAATTATAAAAACTGCGGATGGCTGATAGCTCGCGCTGCAAACTTTTACCGCTGATACCCAGACGGTATCGGCTGGCGATGTGGTAGCGAATGTCGCTTTGTTTAACTTCTGGCCAATTCAGGATAGCCTTGCCAGCACAGTAGCGTACCAACTGATTGATGTCGCGTTGGTAACTTTTTACGGTATGTTGTGAGGCACCTTGTTCGATAACCAGTTGCCTGAAAAAATCATCCAGCAGTTGTCCGGCACAGGGAGACATTAAGGTCTCGATATAAACGAAATAAGTCGGGTGGCGATAATCTCGCTCATTTGTGTTAACAGCATATTGCCCATGCCGTATTGAAACCGGCCTTCTTTACGACTGCCGATAGCGAGTATGCCTTCCAATTCGGTAAATAGCATGGGGATAATCACACAAGATCGCACTTCCAGCGCAGAATCACCAAACAGCGTTTTCGCCTGTGACAGGGTAGGGCGGCCACAAGTAGGTTGGTTGCTGGTCAGTTCTGTCACAAACGGCTTCAGGCTGTCACTGTCCGAATTGATGAATAAATCGGCAACTGTAAAATTACCGGTGGGTTTAATAATGCGCAGGGCAACAAAATCGGTCAGAAAGTATTCGGACAACACGATATTAAGATTGGCAATTACTTCTTCCAGGCTGGAGGCATCAATCAAAGCCAGAGTAAGCTTGTGCATACGTGTGCAGGCAATATCGTTTTCTCTGGCAATTTCTATTAAGGTCATGAGCTGGTTTTCCTGCTCATGATGTTTGACCCTGAATATTTCCAGTTGTTTGGAAATCAAGGAAACAGCACTGCCACTGGGATGCGGGATGTGCATTTTTTCCAGCAAATGCAGATGCTTGTTAAAAAAGTCGGGGTGTTGTTGCAGGTATGATTCAACCTCTTGAGCTGTTAACAGAGATTGTTGTTTATTCATAGAGCGATGCTTCCATCATAAACAGACGTAGCAGGGCCTGTCATGAAAACTGGTTCTCCACGGCCAGCCCAGTTTATTTTTAAGTTGCCGCCGGGCAATTCCACTAAGACATCATTGTCCAATAAGTGTTGCTCAATACCAATAACGACAGCCGCACAAGCACCACTACCACAGGCCAAGGTTTCTCCTGTCCCGCGTTCATAGACACGCAGTTTAATGTGATGGCGGTCAATGACTTGCATAAAGCCGATATTGGCACTTTGAGGAAAAATCGAGTGGTTCACCAATTGTGCGCCAAGGATGGCAACTTGTGCGTGCTTGATATCATGCACTTGCAGAACTGCATGGGGATTGCCCATGGACACCGCGCCAAATGCCCGTTGGGTGATATGATTGGCGTGATTGTCAATTTGACGGCGTTCCGCTGCGAGATCAACGCTGTAAAATTTTGACTCTTCCGTTGCCAACAGAGGAATTTCGTCAGGTTTGTGTTTTGGGATTCCCATGTTGACGGTAATCATGCCGTCATCATCAAAGCGCAATATCAGCAGCCCGGAGTCTGTACTGACACGAATTTCATCTTTGCCTGATAAATGTTTATCGCGTACGAAACGGGCAAAGCATCGTGCACCATTACCACATTGTGCGACTTCTCCGCCATCGGCATTAAAAATCCGGTATTTAAAGTCGGCCTCAGTGCCGTTTGCTTTTTCGACCAATAGCAATTGGTCAAAGCCTATGCCAAAGTGGCGATCAGACATAAAGTGGATTTGCTCAGGGCTTAGGTTAACGGCTTGATTGATAGCGTCTATTACCACAAAATCATTTCCGAGGCCGTGCATTTTGGTGAAGTTGATCATAGTCTATTGCTTAGGGTAGTAAATGTTCGCCAGTCCACAGTTGCGTTAAAGTTTCCCTTTCTCGGATCAAGTATAGTTTACTTCCATCAACCATCAACTCTGCCGCCCGTGGTCTGGAATTATAGTTAGAACTCATGGAAAAACCATAGGCACCGGAAGATCGTACCGCCAATAAATCCCCTTGAGCAATTTTAAGTTCGCGTTCCTTGCCCAAAAAATCGCCGGTTTCACAGACAGGGCCGACAATATCCCAGGTTTGTTCTGTTGCAGCACTGTTCTGGTTAACTGGAATTATCTCCTGCCAGGCGCTGTACAGGGCAGGGCGGATAAGGTCGTTCATGGCGGCATCGACGATGGCAAAATTTTTGCTGTCGGTTGGTTTTAAATACTCCACCTGCGTGACCAGAATGCCGGCATTGCCCATAATAGCACGACCCGGCTCCAACAAAATTTCGTAACCATTGCCGTTTAATCGGGTTAGTAATTGCTGGATGTAATGCGCCGGTTCAGTCGGTTGCTCGTCTTTATAACGAATGCCCAAGCCACCGCCCAGATCGAGATGATGCAAATGGATGCCCTCGGCTTTGAGAGTATCTGTCAGTGTGAGTACGCGGTCGAGTGCGTCTAAAAACGGTTGGGTTTCGGTCAGTTGCGATCCGATATGGCAATCAATGCCAACCACATTAATGTGGGGCATGGCGGCAGCGCGGCGGTATTCGGCCAATGCGTGTTTGATATTTATGCCGAATTTGTTTTCCTTCAGGCCAGTGGAAATATAGGGGTGGGTTTTGGCATCTACATCCGGGTTGACCCGAAACGATACATTGGCCATAACGCCCAGTTGCTCTGCGAGCAGGTTGATTCTATCCAGCTCGGTGCTGACCTCTATGTTAAAACAACGGATGCCGATTTTTAGGGCGGCAAGGATTTCATCCTCTCGCTTACCTACGCCCGAAAAAACAATTTTTTTAGGGTCGGCGCCAGCAGTAAGTACACGTTCCAATTCACCGAGCGAAACAATATCAAATCCTGACCCTAAGCGCGCCAAGAGATTGAGAATAGCAATGTTGGAATTGGCTTTAACGGCATAACAAATCAAATGAGGGTGATTGCCAAAGGCTTTATCAAAGGCTTGCCAGTGTTTTTCCAGTGTGCGCCTTGAATAAATGTAGCAAGGGCTACCGTAAGTATAGACAATGTCTTGCACCGAAATATCTTCAGCAAACAGTTCATTGTTCCTGTAATTAAAATAATCCATTGTTATTATTTGTCTTTTTTGGGTTCTTTAAGTTCTGGTTTGGGTTTGGCGGGTACGGGTACCGGTTTGCTGGGCAAGTAAAGCGGGCCGGGCTGTCCGCAACTGCTTAAAGCCAAAATCAAGGGCATATAGAGTAATTTGTGGGCTATCATCAGTTCATTTTTTACAATGATAAAATATGTGCAATGATAAGCTGATTTTAAAGAAAAGGCATTATAAATACGGGAAATGCCACGCATTTTAGAAAATTTTCTTGAAAGGCCTACAGAGTATTTTGGCTAAAAACGGCTGAAAAAACATTAAAATGGAGAACCTTATGGCTGTAAAACAAATCTTGGCGACGGAATTAAAAAATAAGCTGCAACATAATGCGGAGGTGTTTTTGCTGGATGTCAGGGAACCCAACGAATTCCGTTATGCCCATATTGAGAACAGTGTACTCATTCCATTAGGTGAGATTCCGGTACGATTGGTGGAGCTGGATGTTAATGATGAAATTGTTGTTGTGTGCCATCATGGTATACGCAGCCAGCAAGCAGCAAATTTTCTGGTGCATGCAGGTTTTACCCATGTCGCAAATTTGGTGGGTGGTATTGATGTCTGGTCTTGTTTATGCGACAGTTCGGTACCTCGGTACTGAAGCTAAGCCATTGCTAAAGCTACGGTTGTGCAAGTTAAGCAGCATTATTTTAACCGCCTGGGTAAATGGTGGCGCTTGCGGGTGTGTGATTTGGCGAAATGAAAGTTTTGTTGTTCCAGGGCAGCCAATTTTTGTTCTGTGCGTGCCAAAATTAATGGGTCGTGATGGAAAGTGTTTTCGCGCTGTGAGTTGGTTGTGTGGCCAAGCTTATCGGAATAGAGCCGGGTGATAAGATTTTTAAACCATACAGGCCGCCTTCGCACCACGTATAAAGCTGTTGGAATGACAACCGGTACCAAAAGGTCGACAACAAACATTGCAGCCAAGCCTACAGTACAGTTTTTACGGATTACCAGAGGATCATGTGTGATTAACGGGGCAGGGTTATTTTCCAGTTTGTCGGTATACAGTTCATGCGTAACCCGTGGCAGCCAATCCGGACGCTTTCTTATGGCATATAAACTGTACAGGGAAGTAATCGGTACCGGGAGAATTTCAATAATGAATAAACCCACAATAACCCATGTACATTTTGTTTGTAGTTTCATTTTTTTTCCAGGGTATGGCGGCGACTTGCAGTAGAGAAGCGTAGCAAATAATCCTGGATGAAGTAAAGGGTAGCTACTTACTAAACCGGTACAGTTTTCGGTTAAGCCATTCTTTCGCGAGCCTGTTGAAATAGAAAATGTTTTGCCGCCGACTTGTTTGGGTTGGCGGCATTCATTACCTGTAGTTTAGATTGGTACGTTTATGGCAGGCGCTTGATTCGATTAAGTAGTCCGGGTGATACTGGTGAATTAGTTGCAAAGTAAGCTTCCAATGCATCGCTGTCTTGAGCGCCCCCTAGACGGTTACCGCCTAACGTCAGGACTTTGAAGTTGTCGCCACCATCGGCAAGAAAACTGTTGACGGTAACGCGATAATTTGCCGCAGGATCAACTACAACGCCGTTGATCTTGATGCTGTTGGGGTTGATTTTGTCGCAGGCTGCAGCCAGTGAATCCCATTCATAGGAGAAGCCTTCCGATACAGACAGGATGCGGTCGAAAGGTTGGGCATTCGGACAGCCGGTAAACTGTTGTTCGAGCAACTCCTCAATTTGGGCACCGGTCAAGCCCAGTGTGACCAGGCTATTGCCGAAAGGTTGTACGGTAAATGCTTCACCGAATGTGACGTTGCCATCAACTTCACCCGTAATGCTGGATGCAAAGGTCAGGTCGGCGCGAACCCCGCCGGGGTTCATGAAGGCAACCACGGCATTTCCAAACCCTGGCGCTTTGGTGGCTGTAAATTGGGCATCGGCAATCACATCGCCCATGGCAGACTCACCTGCCGCATTGGCCGTCCGCAACAGGGTTTCGGTGATTTTGCCGATAGTACGGTTGGCAATAGGTTGCACCAGTGTCTTGTAGTTGTCGACAATCTTCTTGATGTCGGAATTGGGTGTAATGGCCGCATTCGTCCTGTCTACCGCGACATTGACAGGCTTAATGCTTTTTACCCTGCCAGTATAAGGGTCGAGTGCCATATCGATCTCTGTGAACACACGGCCTTGGGCGTTTGCACTGGTTACCGGAATCAAATGGTTTTTGTTCCGGGTGGCAATCCGGCAATTATAGGCTTGATGGGTATGGCCGGGAATAACCAGATCGACGGCATTAGACAGTTGGTTGACGATGGCTTTAACCGGGGAACCCTCCAGGTTGCCATCGCAGGCGTTGATGGTCGATAGTGCTAGTGGCGCCGGGGTGGTGCCACCTTGGTGGATTAATACCACAACAGCCCTGGCGCCTTTCCGGTGCAGTCTTGGGATTAAGGCGTTGATGGTCGCCGCTTCGTCTTTGAATGTCAATCCGGCCACGCCAGTTGGGGTAACAATGGTAGGCGTTTCTTTAAGCGTCAGGCCGATAAAGGCAACCTTAACGCCGTTATAGTTTTTAATGACAGACGAAGGAAAGATTGTTTTTCCGCTGGCATTTTCCACAACATTGGCTGCCAAAAACTTGAAGTCGGCTCCTTCAAACGGAACTGGTGTGCCAACCGAACCGCCCTGGCAACTGTTTGCGTCTGTAGGATGGCAACCGCCTTTTTGCATACGCAGCAGCTCGTCTTTGCCCTCGTCAAACTCGTGATTACCGACTGCATTGATCTCCAGGCCAGCACGGTTCATCGTTTCGATGGTGCCTTCGTCGTGGAACAAGGCTGATACCAAAGGTGTTGCGCCGATAAGGTCACCTGCTGATACTACGGTCGTATTGGGGTTTTTACTTTTAAGGTCGGCGATATAACCGGCTATCCAGTCAATGCCGCCTACAGGTAGGGTCGAAGGCGTGGGCTGTGTTGTGGTGGCGGGTACGGTGCGTAAGGTACCGGGCGATTCTAATTGCCCATGGAAATCGTTTATGGCAATTATTTTCACGTTTATGGGCGGCTTTCTGTGTTTGTCACTGTAGCTTGCTTGGGCAACGCTGGTAACTGCAAGTATGAGGGTGATGCTACTGATGATTTGGCACATTTTCATGGGGTTGCTCCGTTCTCTACTCAGAAAAGGTTAGCGACAACAGTGGCTATTTTTATCAGTTGGTCGCCTTTGCTATTCGCCAGGAAATTTTTTTGAACAATTAACCCGATCTCGAATGGCCATAACCATATTTTATTTATGTGAAATTACAATTACAGTATGATAAAAAATTACTGCCAGTTGCACCGTGGTAAATTGGGGTCAGATGACAGATACATCAGACAAAAAAAATCCGGCAGAATACAAGATTCAGCCGGATGGACCAAGACTTCTAGTACAGAGGGGGGACGATTAATTGACTGACAACTTTTGGCTGGCGGCTGATGACTTCAGGGCCGTTGCTGGCCAAATCTTTTGCCGTGTAGGGTTCCATGCCGTAAGTTGTTATTTTTAATGTATGGCTGCCGGGCTTAATATCAAACCGTGTCCAGCCGAAAGAAAACAAAGCTACATTGCTGCCCAGTTTTAATTTGGCTTTAATCAGTTTGTTATCCTGTAATCCAATCGGTGTGTAACCCAAAGAACTCAGTTGTCCATCGATCAGGCCTTGCAACGCGGCATTTTTGACGGTAACAGGCAATTTTTTAAATTCATCGAGATTAGGTACCTTTACCGCAGCCAACATCTGTTCCAACAATGTTTTGCCACCGGGAACAAGGGTCAGTAACCCGGTAACGGCATCACCAAATGCAGGGTCAAATGCGACTGAACCTGTGGTGATTTCAAAGGCTGAGGTTGGTCGCTGTGGTGCAGCCAAAGGATTGCCTGTTTTTGCCAGGGCGGTTAACACATCGTCACGCCGTTGATAGCTTAAGTCGTTAATGACCGTCCCATGAATGTCGGCGGCAATAAAGACGACATTTTTTATGGCTTGCTGGTCAATAAACTCCAGTAATTCAGAGCGTTCTGAAGCATAACCTTCAAATCGGTCGGCAGCCCCGAATACGCCCAGATTTTGGATGGGTTCAGGCACGGCCACAAACTTCCAAACGACACCGTCTTTTTGCGCGGCCAATAAATCTGCTTTAAGCCTTGCCAGTTGTTTTCCCCCCCAGCATGGTCCGGGTAGTGTTTTTTTCTGCATCGAAGGATTGGGCAATAAAACTACCGATTTTTGCAGGGTCGGTTATATCACTGATGCCAGGTAGTTCCTGGTTTCTGAATGAACGCGCATCCAGAATATACATGCCGGCCGTCTGGCCATAACGTTGTGCGCGGTATAAATCTCGTCGGCCATCTGTTAAACGGTCGCCTGTCAAAGGATAACGTTTGTCGGTAATTGCATTGTATTCAACAAAAGCCCGCAACCCGTTTTTATAAAGCGCTGTTTGATTAATCCATCCACCCGCTTCGGAAAAACGGGGGTCTGTTGATGCTGGTGCGCCACCGGCAAAATCATTGATGACTTCATGATCGTCAATGGTTGAAAATATGGAAACGTTTTTTTGTACCGTAGCAAAATTGTTAATGCCGTTATGGCTGGCATAAACTTCCTGGTGCTTTGCCCGATACTCAGCCAGCGTTCTAACCTGTCCTTTAGGCGCAGCCGGGCTGGCAATGTCGGCATAAATGGTATCACCCAGTTTGACAAAAAAATCCAGCGTTTCACCTTCCAGATTATTGATGGCAGGATACGGTGCCAACTCTCCGCGCCAGTCCCCTGTTACGCCAAAACTCAAGCCATCATGCGAATAGGAGTCTGCAGCGGTCTTGAAGATGCCTTTTAGGGTTTGGCCATCTGGACTGGTGACTTTGTAACGGTAGGTTTGGCCCGGTTGCAATTGATCGACAAATAACTTGGCCGGTTTCAGAGGGTTTTTAACGTGGACAGAATCTTCCATGACAATGCCATGGTCATCTTTGATCTGAAAACGGACATCGCCAGCTATGGCACTACGCGTCCACAATACGGTTGATGATTGGGTAGTGTCGCCACTGGAAATACCGTTAGGCAACGAAGAAGTAGTATCTTGGTGACTATCATCTCCGGCAATAGAAAACTGTATAGCTACTGCCAACAGCCCCAGGCCGGCTAGAACTTTAATGAATGACATTGGTTAACTCCGAATCGGCAATTTTAGATGAGTAGAAACCAGTTATCGCAATGGCATAAATTCCATTGCCAGGTTCAGCGATTAATTACAATAACAGCCGGATTAAGCGGCATCTTTGGCTTGAATCTTTCAAAATCATCTGTACGCGTCCACAATACAGGGCTATAGGGGTGAAAATCGCCAACGACTTTACTGCCTGGCATTTGAACTAGGCCATTCTTTTTAAAAGCCCCTAACGCTTGCGAGTTGGTAAAAGTGAATCCCGTGATGAAAAGTGGGCCAGCAAATAAAAGATACTTAGCAATGATGGTTTTCAAGGGCTTTATCACTGTTGTTGCTAAAGTAATATTAAACTTTAAATTCTTTACAGGATGATGAAAATTTTGTGACATTTCCATGAATTAAGATAGCGTTTCGAATAACCAGTCCGTTCCCTTTTACAAAGGAGAAATGAATGCCTACCTGCCTCTAGCCTCAAATTCGGGGATAACCCGTTTTATGAAAGGTTTTTGAAAGGTTGACTATCTACACTGCAATAATTGGCTGCCAACTTAACGGGTACATTGATTTACCATGAACCACTTGCCTATGACACATCTGACACATCTTTAGCGTGTCGAGCAAATAACTGAATTAATGGGACAGGGACAAAATATCTTTGCCCATTAACAAAAACAGAATGTTTCAACATCCGAATACTTTTGGCTATGTCGATACGTGATCCTGGCGTAAAATCCTCCAATTTTGAAAATCGAACCATATAGACAACATGGGAATACTGAGCCTGTTACTTTGGACACCTGCATTGGGCGTTGTACTTTTGGCATTTGCCCCAGGACAGAATGTGCAACTTATTCGCGGTTTGGCCCATTTATTTAGTACAGTGGCCTTATTGTTAAGCGCGTGGTTGCTGGTCGTCTATAATCAGAACAATGCTGTTACTCAGTTTGGTGAGTACATTCCTCTTAATCCTGATTTGGGCAGTGCCTATGCGCTAGGTGTGGACGGCCTGTCCATGCCAATGGTGGTGTTGGCTACCTTACTGACTTCTGTTGCATTGCTGGCTTCATATTCCATTAGCCAAAGCGTTAAGGGATATCATCTGTGTGTATTGCTACTTGAATTCGGCATACTTGGTGTGTTTTTGGCGCAGGATTGGGCCTTGTTCTATACCTTCTGGGAAGTCACTTTAATCCCGCTGTTTTTTCTGATTGGCCGTTGGGGTGGGAAGCGTCGTCATGCGGCGAGCCTTAACTTCGTGCTGTACACTATGGGTGGATCGGTATTTATGCTGATTAGTCTGCTGGCGATCAGTGAATACGACCTTGAGTATGAAGGCACTTTAATGACTTCCATGCACCAAATGGCCAAGGACATGCCTTGGCAGGAACAAGTTTTGGTGTTGTTGGGTTTTCTGATTGGCTTTGGCGTTAAATTACCGATTTTCCCTTTGCACGGTTGGTTGCCTTTGGCGCATGTTGAAGCACCCAGTCCGATAAGTATTCTGCTGTCCGGCATTTTGTTGAAAATGGGCGCTTATGGCCTGATTCGGGTGATGGTGATGTTGCCGGAAGCGGCGTATATCTTGCAACCGGTGTTGGTGTTTCTGGCCTTGTTTGGAATGCTCTATGGCGCGCTGTTAGCTTGGCGGCAGACCGATCTTAAAGCCATGGTGGCGTATTCGTCAGTCAGTCACATGGGTGTTGTGTTGCTGGGAATATCTACCTTGACAGAAATCGGGTTTACCGGTGCTGTTTTGCAAATGACCGCGCACGGGCTGATTGCCGGTGCCTTGTTTTTATTGGTCGGCTTATTGTATGAGCGCACCCATACCCGCAATATTCAGGATTACAGTTCTTTGGTTCAGATCATGCCCCGCTTTACGCTGCTAATGACGCTGGTGTTATTGGCCTCAATGGGGTTGCCAGGGACCATAGGCTTCATAGCCGAATTTCATACCTTGATTGCTGGCTTTCAGCAATGGGGCGTACTGATGGTGTTTTTCGGTATGGGTATGTTGATCACTGCGACATATTGTATACGTACCGTTGGCGTGTTGTTCACTGGCCCCGTTCGATCTGCCATGCAAGCGATTCCTGATTTACAGTCAGCTGGACTGTTAGCGGCATGGATTTTAGTGGCGGGTATTGTGTTTTTCGGATTATTGCCCGAGGCGCTGATTAAGCTGTCGTCAGCCACGGTCAGCGACTTGAGCAACCTGATTAAGCAACGGCTGTTATAGGTTCAACTATGCAACAGGTACAAGATCAAATCAAAAATGATGCCCGTGCGCTGATTATTGCCGCTCTGGACGAACTGGACCATATTCTGCCGGCACAAGCGCCGATTCGGGACTTTGTACACCATAATACGTTGCACGGCTTCCAGCACTATTGTTTCGAAGAGGCGCTGTCGAAATTTGAGGCGTTGACCGGTATTTCCTGTTATCTCCCTGAAACGCAATATCGCGCCTTTTATCAGCAAGGACGCGTGACAGAACGTGATTTAGCCGCTGCCATCAAGGCTCAGCCTGAATTGGCGCCGGAACAGGTTGTTTGCCATTGCGGTGAAAAAACCATTATGCGGCAGGATATTTATCGTTTGGCGCTGCTGGCGGATTTCCAAAAGCTTACAGTGAGCCAATTAAACTGGCAAATAGAAGAATTGGGCGCATTAGACACCGTACAAGCCGATGTTCCAACCGCGTTGCACAACAACTGGTCAGTGGCGGACAGTGCCGAGAACACCATAAAACAACTTTGGGAAACTGTACTCAACAGGCTGGATTTGCAATACGCTGCTTTGCATCCGGAAAATATGCTGGATTTATCGGTAGAACAAGCTGAAGACTGGCTGGTCGAGCATCAGCAAACGCTGGATAGCGCCACGCATGAAGCCATGCAGCAACAGGCCGGCATCATGCTTGATGAATTGGTCGCCAGCTTGGGTAAAACGCAAACCCTGGCAGGTTTTGTGAAGGCGCTAAGCGGTGCCGATATTTTAGAATCCGTGCTTCCACAACTGATACGGGCGTGTGCGACGGCACTGGATCATGGGCTGGCTGCGTGGCATTCACCTGGGCAGGAATTAGGTATGTACGGGGCTTGGCGTTCAGTGATGCGCTACGACGCCAATCCTTTCCTACAAGATTTACCCGATGGGCAGGCTATTATCGCCGAGCTACCGGAAGATGCTATTGCTGCCATCATTTGGCAATTAGATCACCTGGAAATACCGAAAATCCAATGGCAGGGCTACTTGCATCGCTTGGCACTGGAACTGCCAGGTTGGTCGGGGATGATTAACTGGCGGCAACATCACCCTGATTATCATGTCGGCCGTAAGCCAGTACCTACACTGGCGGACATGCTGGCTATCCGGTTGACGCTGGACAGGCTTTGGTTGAATCAAGTCTGCCGTGATGTCTGGAAAATTGAAGCCAAATTGGGTGCCTTACAAAGCTATTTTCGTAAAAATTTGTCCGAAGTTATGGTGAGATGGCATTTGTACCGACGTGACTTACCGGAATATTTAACATGCAGGGCTGAGGCTTTGGTTTTGCGGGCCGGATCTGAACGGTACTGCCGTCAGGATTGGCAACACACAGCCGATTTGATATGGACATGGCAAATCAGTCCATTGGCCGAAAAGAATGCGGGGCTGACCGTAACCAACAGCGGCTGGCGCTTGTTTCGCTTGGTGCAACACTTGGGTTTGACGGTTGGCCAGGTTCAATGTCTGCAAAAAACTGATTTGCTGACATTATTGATGGTAGTGGATGAATTTACGCCGGTACAGCGCAACCCAATATGGTTGGCCGCTTACGAGCGAAATTACCGCGATGCATTGTTTCAAGGTTTGCATGAAAACCATAACCGGGGGCGCTGGGCCAAGCGTGAGCAA
>SBAV01000073.1 GCA_005239965.1 Methylobacter tundripaludum | reverse complement strand
GGGTGGGCGAAAACAGCGTATTGCTGACGGTTGCGGGCAACAGTTACAAGATGTCAATCGCATCCTTAAGCAATATCTGATGATGCAAAAAATGATGAAAAAGGTAAAAGGCGGCAATATGGCCAATATGATACGTGGCCTTAAAGGTAATATGCGCGGGGGCATGAGGCGCTAGTTCGGCAGTAGATTTATTTTTGTACTTCACTTATAAAAAAAATCGCGTACAATAGATCGATTAAACTTTGACCAAATGATTTTGAGGAACTGAGATGGTAACCATTCGTCTTTCAAGAGGTGGCGCTAAAAATCGCCCTTTTTACCACGTTGTTGTAACAGATAGCAGAAGCGCTCGTGATGGCCGTTACATTGAGCGTATTGGCTTTTTTAACCCTTTGGCACGTGGCAATGAAGAGCGGTTACGCTTGGATAGCGCACGTGTTGAATATTGGAAATCCAATGGCGCACAGCCTTCTGATCGTGTTGCCAAATTGATTAAGGACGCGTTGAAGGCAGCTGCTTAACTTTTGGCTAAACAAAAGCTTATCAACGTTGGGAAAATTTCCGGCGTTTTTGGTATTAAAGGTTGGGTCAAAGTGTTTTCTTTTACCGAGCCTACTGACAATATTATAAAGTATTCGCCATGGACGCTGAAAAAAGGCGATGACACCAAGACTGTCAAGGTTGTAAAGGGCAAAGTCCAGGGTAAGTCGGTAGTGGCTGCAATTGATGGTGTCAATGACAGGGATCAGGCGGCTACGTTAATAGGCTGGGATATTCTGGTTGAACAAAGCCAGTTACCTACAACTGTTGCCGGTGAATACTATTGGTTTGATTTGGTTGGTTTACGTGTTAAGAACACGCAGGGCAATGATTTGGGCGTTGTAGACAGCGTGATGGAAACAGGCGCTAACGATGTGTTGATTGTTAAGGACGACAGAGATAGGGCCATTCCGTTTTTGCAGGGACAAACAGTAATCAATATTGATCTGGATGCAGGTTTGATGATTGTCGATTGGGAACTTGATTTTTAGTTACCGTGATGCGTTTTGACGTTGTAACGTTGTTTCCCGACATGATTTTATCGGCTGTACGTTACGGGGTAACCGGTAGAGCGTTAGAACGCGATATTGTCGGTGTGTCGGCGTGGAATCCCAGGGATTATGCCCACGACCGGCATAAGACAGTGGATGACCGGCCTTATGGCGGCGGGCCTGGCATGGTGATGAAATATCAGCCCCTACATGATGCGGTTACTGCTGCAAAGCAAAGCACGGGCGGAACAACCAAGGTGGTTTGTTTGAGTCCACAAGGCAAGGTTATAACGCAGTCTTTATTATCGGATGCTTGTCAGGTTTCGCGGTTGATTTTGGTTGCCGGTCGTTATGAAGGCATTGATGAACGTTTTGTCGAGTTGGATTGTGATGATGAATGGTCTATCGGCGATTATGTCATTAGCGGTGGTGAGTTAGCTGCATTGGTAGTCATTGATGCGATAACGCGCTTGTTGCCGGGTGTGTTGGGCGATGAAAATTCCGCCAGTCAGGATTCACACAGTGATGGTCTGTTGGATTGCCCTCATTATACGCGGCCTGAACGCTTGCAAGATTGCGAGGTTCCCACGGTGTTGCTAGGCGGTAACCATGCTGATATTGCCAGTTGGCGTATGAAACAAGCATTAGGTCGAACCTGGCAAAGAAGGCCAGACTTGTTGGAAAAAAAGAATTTAAGTGCAGAGCAGGCACGCCTGCTCAAACAGTTTAAAGATGAAGTTAACTAGGGTGTGGTAATGAGTAATATTATTGATGAATTGGAAAGAGAACAGTTAAAGCAAATCCCTGAATTTAGTCCGGGTGATACTGTTGTGGTACAGGTTAGGGTAAAAGAAGGTGAGCGCGAAAGAATCCAGGCTTTTGAAGGTATCGTCATTGCCAAGCGTAACCGGGGCTTGAATTCTGCCTTTACAGTCAGAAAAATCTCCCATGGCACAGGTGTTGAGCGCGTTTTTCAAACCCATAGCCCTATGATCAGTGAAATTGTGGTTAAGCGCCGAGGCGATGTGCGTCGTGCCAAGTTGTACTACCTGCGTGACTTGACCGGTAAAGCAGCGCGTATTAAAGAAAAGCTGTCCTAAGCTTAAGCTGTTTTTTTGCATGGACAAAAAAGGGCGGCTTTAGGCTGCCTTTTTTATGCGCTTAAAAGTCTGGCAATAATTCTTTTTGGGGAAAGCGTAGTGACAAGCCTAATCTTTGTTATTGTATAATCCGACAGCAACAAATCCCTTAGCAACGTTAAAGCATTAAGGTCAAGATGACGAAAAAAACAGATATGGCACCAGAAAAGCGTTCGATTCGCCGTCGTGGCATTTATTTATTGCCCAATTTATTTACTACAGGGGCGTTGTTTTCCGGTTTTTATGCGATTACATCGGCGATGAGCGGGCGCTTTGAAACCGCCGCCATAGCCATCTTTGTGGCGATGATTTTGGATGGCCTGGATGGCCGCGTTGCCCGGTTGACAAACACCGAGAGCGAGTTTGGCGTTCAGTATGACAGCCTCTCGGATATGTTGTCATTTGGTGTTGCCCCTGCTTTAGTCATGTATTTGTGGGCGTTTTTCAGTTTGGGCAAATTGGGATTATTCGGCGCTTTTGTGCATACGGCGGGCGGGGCGTTAAGGCTGGCTCGCTTTAATGCGCAGGTCGGAACAGCTGACAGGCGCTATTTTCAAGGTTTGCCCAGTCCTGCGGCTGCGGCTATTTTGGCTGGATTTATCTGGATTTGCTTGGAGCACGATTACAATCCCGAATCGGTAAAATATATAGCCGTGTTATTAACCATCAGCACGGGGCTATTGATGGTGAGTAATTTTCGCTATTCCAGCTTTAAGGAAATTGACCTTAAAGGTCGAGTACCTTTTATTGTGGCTATTTCTGTCATGTTGGCGATAGCTTTTGTAATGGCGCAACCGCAAACGATGTTGTTTTTGTTGTTTTTGGGGTATGCGGCTTCAGGCCCAATAGTTACTTTGGTCATGCGTAGGCGTAAACGCAGATTGCAACTGCGTAAGCCCTAAAATCTGCTTGAGTGCGTACTTTGATTGGCGTATAGTCAAATCATGTTTAAATATGTTGTGAATAATGGTCCTTCTTTTATCGTTTACGCGAGTGTGTTTGCTTGCCTGCGTTTATGCCTGCCCTTAAGATTCCTGCCCTAAGGGGCATCTATCTTTGTCGTTGAGTTATATCCAAATCTATCTTATTTATACATGCCACGCATCCGAATTGGCATGTTCTCCATGAATGGCGTTTTTATGAAAGACAAATTGATTATATTTGATACTACCTTGCGTGATGGCGAGCAAAGTCCGGGCGCGTCCATGACCCGCGATGAAAAAGTCAGAATAGCACGGGCGTTGGAAAGATTGCGCGTTGATATTATCGAAGCCGGTTTCCCTGCCGCCAGTCCCGGTGACTTTGAATCAGTGCAAGCGGTAGCTAATGTTATAAAAGACAGTACGGTGTGTGGTTTGGCCAGAGCCTTGGATAAAGATATAGACCGTGCCGGCGCCGCGCTGAAAGGCGCCAAGCAATCACGGATTCATACCTTTATTGCGACATCGCCCATCCACATGCAAATGAAATTGCAGATGTCGCCCGAACAAGTGATCGAACATGCCGTAAAGGCAGTCAAACGTGCTCGTCAGTTTACCGATGATGTGGAATTTTCACCCGAAGATGCAGGGCGCTCGGAAGAAGACTTCTTGTGCCGCATTTTGGAAGCGGTGATCGATGCTGGTGCCCGTACCTTGAATATTCCCGATACCGTCGGTTACAGTGTGCCGCAACAATTTGGCGCAACCATTGCCAATTTGATCCAGCGTATCCCAAATTCTGATAAGGCCATTTTTTCGGTGCATTGCCACAATGACTTGGGGCTTGCCGTGGCTAATTCCTTGTCTGCGGTAATGAACGGGGCGCGGCAAGTGGAATGTACCATTAACGGTTTGGGTGAACGAGCCGGTAATGCGTCCCTGGAAGAAGTGGTGATGGCGGTGCGTACCCGTCATGATGTGTTCGATTGCCAAACGCGCATTGATACGCGGGAAATTTTGACTTGTTCCAAGCTGGTGTCGTCCATTACGGGCTTCCCTGTGCAACCTAATAAGGCGATTGTCGGCGCCAATGCGTTCGCGCATGAAGCGGGTATCCATCAGGACGGCGTGTTAAAAAGCCGTGAGACTTACGAAATCATGCGGGCTGAAGATGTCGGCTGGTCGGCGAACCGGATGGTGCTAGGCAAGCATTCCGGTCGCAATGCCTTTAAAAGCCGGGTGACGGAGCTGGGTTTTGAGTTTACTTCCGAAGCGGAATTAAATGATGCTTTCTCGCGCTTTAAACAATTGGCGGATAAGAAGCACGAAATTTTTGATGAAGATTTGCAGGCGCTGATTTCAGAAGCCGGTTTTGAGGCGGAAGATGAAATTATCAAGCTGATTGCTTTGAAGGTTTGTTCAGAAACCGGTGAGATACCGAATGCAAAGGTGACTCTGCGTGTCAACAATAAAGAGCTTACCGGTAGTTCTGATGGCGGTGGCGCGGTTGATGCCAGCCTAAAGGCTATTGAGCATCTGGTGAAGTCCAATGCTTCCTTGGAGCTTTATTCGGTTAATAATATAACCAATGGCACTGATTCCCAAGGCGAAGTTACCGTGCGTCTTGAGAAAGCAGGGCGTATTGTTAACGGCTTGGGAGCCGATACTGATATTGTCATTGCCTCTGCTAAAGCTTATATCAATGCCTTAAACAAGCTGCAAAGTCCTGATCAGCGTAAGCACCCGCAAAAAGGCGATGTTTGATTGATAAAATCGGCGTTTAAACCTGGCAGGTCCATAAAACCTGTCAGGTTTGTTCCTAACTGAG
>SBAV01000531.1 GCA_005239965.1 Methylobacter tundripaludum | reverse complement strand
GTGTTAATCGCCATAACTTATTAAGTGTCGTTTCAACATACGATTACCAAGGACTACTATGGGGAACGTTTGCCAAAGAGCTTAGGGAAGGGCATTCAAATATCAAAAAATACTTTGAGCATTTATTTGAATTGGACAGGGTGGCTGTCCGTTTTGAATCTTCTGAAGTTCGCCAGTACCACGATATTTTCATTCAGTCAGGTAAATATGTTTTTACCTATTACAACAAAGACGAAAAACTCGAGGTACCTGCGAGATATTCTTTTGTCTGTAAGAAAGAAAAAACCGGATGGTATATTTTGGAGCATCATTCCTCGCAGTTTCCGCTTTAACACGTTTATTATTAAACATTACATATAGGACAAAATTATGGGCACAATCTTTATAGTTGTAGGCGGCATTTTAAGTTTACTCTGGCTCAGTCTGGTCGTCATAAAGCAAGGCAACATCGGTGTGGTTACCCGATTCGGGAAATACCACAGAATGATGCAGCCCGGCATTAGCCTTAAGTGGCCGATTATCGATAACGTTTTTAACAAAATTTCCATCCAGCACCGTTCCATTGAACTGGAATTTGAAGCGATTTCACTCGACCAGGCCAGCGTCAATTTTAAGGCTCTGATTGTGTTCGCTGCCGAAAATGCCGAAGAAGAAACCATCAAAAAAATTGCCTTTCGCTTTATAGATGAAAAAAGT
Source organism: Methylobacter tundripaludum (assembly GCA_005239965.1). Lineage (GTDB taxonomy): Bacteria > Pseudomonadota > Gammaproteobacteria > Methylococcales > Methylomonadaceae > Crenothrix. Next base: position 2,671 of record SBAV01000531.1, on the reverse strand, counting down.
TTTATGCAAACTTTGATACGGAGTATTGAAGGTTCTATCAGGGCATTTGTCGCCACCAAAAAACAATCGGAGATTTTGGCCCTTAGGCATGAGATTGTTCATGCCGTGCAAGAACATTTGGAGGTATCGTTAAACCACTGGGGCTTCCATTTGCTGGATTTGCAAATCAACGATATTTCCTTTGATGAAGCTATTATGCGTTCCATGTCGCAAGTGGTGTCATCAAACAACATGAAAGCAGCGGCAGAAAATGAAGCGCAGGCGCAATACCTGATTAAGACACGAGCAGCCGAAGCCGAAGCCAGAGCCGTCAGGGTAAAGGCAGAAGCTGAACGGGATGCGCTTGAGCTAAAAGGTGCCGGTAATGCGCTATTTCGAGAACAGGTCGCCAATGGTTTAGCTAAAGCTGGCACTATCATGGATGCAGCACAGGTTGATCCTACACTCATGCTTTTCACGCAGTGGTTGGACACCATGAAAAATGTTGCAGCACACAGTCATGGCAATATTCTTTCTTTTGACGGTTCCAATGATGGCTTCGACAAAACGTTTAAACAAATGCAATTGATAAACAAAAGCATGATGGAAAAAAAATGATTATTTTAGCAAGTTAACATTTTTCTTAATGTGGTTATTTGGGTGGAATCTGCAACGAATAGTGAATGAATTAGAGAGTGGTTCAAATCAACCACTTGATGGTTGTTTTGAACGGGTAATTGTTTATTGGCGGGTAAAAACGAACTGGCAATGGTTATTAATTATTATTAATCAATATATTATGATTAATTGTAATATTGGCACAGTTATCGCTTAAACAGGGGGTGAAAGCAATTTTTTATCCAAATTAAGTGAGGTTTGTATGAGTAACTCCATTTTGTCCGAGGTTCCTAAGACCGGAGTGGCCGGTCTAAAGGAAAATTGGCGCAGTGATTTACTGTCCGGTTTTCTGGTTTTTCTTATTGCGTTACCGTTATGCCTCGGTATCTCGATGGCATCTGGTTTTCCGCCCTCAGCCGGCATTATTACTGCGATAATTGGTGGTATAGTGGTTTCACGCCTGAGCGGTTCGTATGTCACGATTAATGGCCCAGCGGCGGGTTTGATTGTCGTGGTTTTAGATGCCGTACAATCGTTAGGTGAAGGCGATGCGATGGCGGGCTATCGTTATACGCTAGCCGCTATTGTTGTTGCCAGTGTCTTGCAAATCGGTATGGGGATATTTAAAGCCGGACGTTTAAGTTCGTTTTTCCCTGCGTCCGTGATACATGGCATGTTGGCGGCTATCGGCATTATCATCATGACCAAACAAATTCATGTGGTATTGGGAGTTACCCCGGAAAAAGGTAGCCTGATTAGTACTATGGCACAAATTCCACACAGCCTGATGAACCTGAATCCTGAGATAGCCATTATTGGCTTTTCAGGGTTGGTCATCTTAATCGTTTGGTCACTGATTAAAAATCCAACATTAAAAATGATCCCCGCACCGCTGATTGTGGTTCTTGTGGGCATTGCGCTTGCAAGCTATTTTGATCTGGAACATCAACACATGTATTTGTTTTTGCCAGATGCGACTTTTTTGCCGCATCATGAGGCAACCGTTGGGCCAACATTTTTGGTGGCCATTTCCGAAAATTTCATGTCCAGTTTTTATTTTCCTGATTTTTCTAAATTGCCCACCCTGGAGTTTTGGGAAGCAGTGGTTACCATCAGTCTAGTTGGTAGTCTGGAAAGCCTGCTCAGCGCCATGGCGGTAGATAAACTTGATCCGTATAAACGCCATTCCAATCTTGATCGTGATTTAACCGCTGTTGGCGTAGGTAATCTACTGGCTGGATTGATTGGCGGCTTACCGATGATTGCAGAAATTGTACGTAGTTCGGCCAATGTGAACAACGGTGCGAAAACCAGCTGGGCCAATTTTTTTCACGGTGCTTTGTTGTTGTTATTTGTGGTGTTGTTTCCACGTCTTATTCACAGTATACCCCTGGCTTCATTGGCAGCGCTGTTGGTGTTTACGGGGTTTCGTCTGGCATCGCCGCAAGCGTTTGCCAAAGTTATGGGTATAGGTGCTGAACAGTTGTTTTTGTTCGTCATTACCCTTATTGGTGTTATTGCGACTGATTTACTGATCGGTGTTGCGATAGGCGTAGTCGCTAAATTTGCAATTCACCTGGCACGCGGAGTTAGGTTTGAGAACTTGTTTAAAATTCATTTCACTATTAAAACGATCCCCACCGGTTCTTATGAGGTTGAAGTCTGCGATGCTGTAATTTTCTCCAATTTTCTAGCGTTAAAGAATGCGTTGGCTAAACTGGAAAACGGTAAATCAGTGGTATTTTTACTGAGTGGCACGACCTTGATCGATCATACGTCTATGGAGTTTTTCCATGACTTTGAACGCGACTATGAAGCTCGTGGCGGTTCATGTGGTTTTTTGGGCCTGGATTCTCATTTACCCTATTCAGAACATCCATTGGCAGCGCGGCAATTACGTTACAGGAAGTAAGGTGATTTTCGATAAACAATATACCTGCATCCTGTTTTAATTTATCCACAAAAAACACAAAAGACACGAACAATGGGCAATAACATAATATTTCTACGTATATTTTTTCGTGTTTTTCGTGCCTTCCGTGGACAAATAAAGTTTCATTGGGGATATTCTTTC
>SBAV01000429.1 GCA_005239965.1 Methylobacter tundripaludum | reverse complement strand
CCATAGCGCACATGGTCTGGTATTGGACGGGGCCTGATGCTTATACCGATACAGCCGCTGCAGAAGCCGCTGGCGCTACGGCAGGTTTTTTGTTCCAAAAAGGTGCATTGGATTTTGCCGGTGGCACAGTGGTGCATATTAATGCCGGTATTGCAGGCCTGATAGGCTGTTTGATGATAGGAAAACGTATCGGCTTCAAAAAAGAATCCCTGGCACCGCACAGCGTTACCATGACCATGATTGGCGCATCTTTATTGTGGGTTGGCTGGTTTGGTTTTAACGTTGGCTCAAACCTGGAAGCTAATGGCTTGGCAGCCTTAGTATTCGTCAACACCTTATTAGCCAGCGCTGCTGCAACCCTGTCATGGGTAGGTGCAGAATGGCTCATGCGCGGTAAGCCCAGCATGTTGGGCGGTGCATCAGGTGCTATTGCGGGTCTGGTTGCGATTACACCGGCGTGCGGTTGGGCAGGACCGATGGGGGCCATTTTTCTAGGCTTGGTTGTCGGGGCTGTGTGTTTCTGGTCGGTAACCGCCCTAAAAACCAAGCTGGGTTACGATGATTCACTGGATGCCTTTGGCGTACATGGCGTTGGTGGCATGATTGGCGCACTGGGAACAGCCGTTGTAGCCAATCCTGCCTTAGGGGGCACCGGCGTTTGGGATTATGTGACAAACAGTGTGGCGGAATACAATCTAATGGGTCAATTGGGCAGTCAATTGTGGGGCGTGATAATTAGCATCATTTGGTCAGCGGTGGTTTCTTTTATTGCTTTCAAACTGGTTGATGTGTTGATTGGGCTACGTGTCAGTGAAGACGTTGAACGCGAAGGCCTTGATATCAACGAACACGGCGAAACGGCTTATCACGTTTAGCAGCACGCCCAGAACGGAAGTTAGTCGCGCAATACATTGTTCTTAGATGATTGAGCGCGACGTAACTATTTTCATACCCCAATATTCTAAATAACGTTAGCGAGGAAAATAGCCCGCTTTGGTGCGGGCAAGCCCTCGGTAGTCAGATGAGGGTTTTCTGGATCAAGAAAATCTTTGAGGGAATGAAAGCGCATCCAATCCGTACTACGCTGTTCTTCTGTACGGGTTGTTGTCACATCGATTAGACGGATGTTTTTAAAACCACAGCGCCTCAACCAGCTTTCCAACGTCGCGCAACTGGGCAAAAACCAGACATTGCGCATTCTTGCATACCTGTCCTCAGGCAATAACATTTCGCCCAACTTGCCATCTATTACCAGAGTTTCCAAAACCAGTTCGCCGCCCGATTGCAAAACATCCCTTAATTCCAATAAGTGATCAATGGGGGAGCGGCGGTGATACAGCACCCCCATGGAAAATACCGTATCGAAAGCCTTTAAACCAGCGGGAATATGCTCTATACCAAGTGGCAAAACATGGATAGGCGCATCACCATGCAATTTTTTGATGGCCAGAAACTGCATAACGTTAAGCAGCATGGGATCAACACCAATAACCGCTTTTGCGCCAGCACCGAGCATACGCCAGCAGTGATAACCATTGCCGCAGCCTATGTCCAAAACGGTGCGGTACTTGAGTGGCGCGATATGGTCTTTCAAGCGGTTCCATTTCCAATCAGAACGCCATTCGGTCTCCATGTGTATCCCGAATAAATTGTATGGCCCTTTGCGCCAAGGGTGCAAGCTTCTGAGGTTTTGTTCCAGTTGCTGTTGTTCTAAAGAGGTTAAGTCTTCCGGACAACCGATTTGTATGGCATCGCTGTCCAGCTGCCTGTATGGGGCTGTAATATCCGGTAGGGCTTCGATGATGTTAAACCACTCAGCCAGATCGCCGTGTTTGCTGCCATCAAACGCCCGTTCGAGTTGTTCTGGTAATACAGTCGACCAAGCATCTGCTTTTATGTTCGACAGCGTTTCATACACCGTCGAATACTTTGCATTCAGTGTCGATAGCAGAGCGAGCGCCTTTTAAAAGAAAGGAAATCCGAGCGTGAGCAGCAGCCTGTCAAGAATTTTTGGCAACCAGTGCTTCCGCATTGCGTTTAACTAAACCTTCAATGACCGCATTTAATGAGCCCTTGGCCTGCACTTCATTAGCAAAGGTTGTGCGGTAGTTGGTGACCAGGCTAACGCCTTCTATCATAATGTCATAAGCCTTCCACTGCCCTTGGCCGAGTACCATGCGGTAATTAACGCCAATAGGTTGAATGCCCGGCTGTAAAACTTCTGTTTTGACAATCACCTTGCTTGCGCCAGGCTCCATTTGCAGCGGCAAAAAGCGCACTGTCCAATTTTTAAATTCGACGAAAGCTCTTGAATACGTTCTTACCAACAGGGTTTGAAATTCATGTTTAAAGCGTTCTTGCTCATCAGGCGTGGCGCTCTTCCAAAGCTTTCCCAGAACCAGCGAGGAAATCAAGTTAAAATCAGTGTGCGGATAGATGACGTCATTAACAAATTCGGTTATTTTGGCAAAATCTTTGGTGAAAGCCTTATCCTGGAGTTTGTCCTGTAGTTTTGTTGATGCATTTTGTATGGCCAATTGCGGCGCTGTCAATTCAGCCGCCACTGACGGAACAACCGGTAAAAATCCCAGTAACATAATCAACAAACCGAGTAGTGTAAAGCGTTTAACCTTCATAAAAACCTCTAATTAAATCTGACAAATTTGAAATATCGGAACGTTTATTCCCTGATACAATAAAACTTTTAAAGCACCCGTTTTTTTGGGTCAGTGGCGATGATATTCCTAAGCTAGTGAGTATAGACAAGATGTCTTATAATAACATTAAATTTCCCTACACACGCATGAGGCGAATGCGTTACAACGATTTTTCCCGCCGGCTGATGCGTGAAAATAAGCTCACCGTTGATGACTTGATCTGCCCGCTGTTTGTTACAGAAGGTTCCCAACAAAAGGAATTAATTGCGTCCATGCCAGGCATTGAACGCTTGTCTTTGGATTTGCTTTTGGAAGAAGCGCAACGGCTTTTTAATTTGGGCATTCCTGCTATTGCGCTATTTCCGGTGATTTCTGCCGATAAAAAATCCGATGATGCTGCCGAGGCCTACAATCCAGACGGACTGGTTCAGCACAGTGTAAAAGCATTAAAACAGATGCTGCCTGAGTTGGGGATCATTACCGATGTTGCGCTTGACCCTTTTACATCACATGGGCAAGACGGCCTTGTTAATGCGGAAGGCTACGTGGTTAACGATGAAACTATCGCTGTATTGGTCAAGCAGGCATTGTCCCATGCCGAGGCGGGTGCGGATATTGTTGCTCCTTCCGATATGATGGATGGCCGTATTGGCGCAATCCGTCAGGCTTTGGAAGAAAACAACCATGTCAATACCCGTATATTGGCTTATTCTGCTAAATATGCGTCCAGTTTTTATGGCCCGTTTAGGGATGCGGTAGGTTCTGCCGGTAATTTAGGTACGGGTAATAAATACAATTATCAAATGGATCCGGCCAATTCGGATGAAGCCATGCGGGAAATTGCCCTGGATCTGCAAGAAGGCGCGGATATGGTGATGGTTAAGCCAGGGATGCCGTATCTGGATATTGTTTATCGGGTTAAGCAGCAGTTTGGTGTACCGACTTTTGCTTATCAAGTCAGTGGCGAATATGCCATGCTCAAAGCTGCGGCCATGAACGGCTGGCTGGATGAGAAACAGGTTGTCCTGGAATCGCTACTGGCCTTTAAGCGTGCGGGCAGTGACGCCATTTTGACGTACTTTGCCAAATCGGTGGCGCAGTGGTTGAAGGAATGATTACAGAATGAGATCTCAAGACCGTTATGCCGTTTTCGGCGACCCGATTGGCCACAGCAAATCGCCAAAAATTCATCAGTTGTTTGCCGAACAAACTGGGCAATCGTTGCAATATACCGCAGAGCGGGTTCCTGCCGAACAATTTACGACAGCGGCCGACACGTTTTTTACTCAGGGCGGCAAAGGCCTTAACTGTACCATACCGTTAAAAGAATTGGCTTGGGGCTATGCGCATCATAAAACCCAACGCGCCCAATTAAGCGGCGCGGTAAATACACTGGCTGTACAGGATGATGGCTCCATTCTGGGTGATAATACCGACGGCATTGGTTTAATCACCGATTTGATGGTCAATCATGGTATTACCTTAAAAGACCGCAGTATTTTAATTTTGGGCGCAGGCGGTGCCAGTCGCGGCATTATTGGCCCTATTCTGGAACAATCGCCACAACGGCTGGTGATTGCCAACCGCACTGTCGAAAAGGCGGTTGAACTAAGCCAACTATTTAGCCAGCTGGGAGAGATCTCCGGCTGTGGGTTTGATGATTTGGCCAATCGGCAATTTGAGTTGATTATCAATGCCACTTCAACCAGCTTAACCGGTGAATTACCGCCTTTGCCCGAAAATCTGTTAGCGAGAGACGGCTGCTGCTACGATCTGGCTTACAGCAATCAACCGACTGCTTTCGTGCATTGGGGCTTGGCAAACAATGCGTCAAAAAGCCTGGATGGCTTAGGCATGCTGGTCGAGCAAGCCGCTGAGGCTTTTTACATTTGGCGTAAAGTGCGGCCTAGGACGGAAACGGTCATTGCATTACTGAATTCACAACGTGGGCTATAGAATGTCCGTATCCAAATTACAGATACTGGTTTTTTAACTGAATGTAATGCTGGTACGAGTATTCCAGAAATTCTCTTTCAGAATCTTTTAAAGGCCTGATGCGTCTGGCAGGTGCTCCCACGTATAGATAACCGCTTTCCAACCTTTTTCCAGAAGGCACTAAAGAACCCGCACCTAAGATAACGTAATCCTCAATAACGGCATCGTCCATAATAATAGAGCCCATGCCGATCAAACAATAATCACCGATGGTACAGGCATGAATAACCGCCTTGTGGCCAATAGTAACCCCTTTACCGATAACCAATGGGTAACTGATGCCTGACAAGGGTGTCGCGTGGGAAACGTGTAGCACCGAGCCATCCTGAACATTAGTCCCAGCGCCTAGGGTAATGCTTTCAACGTCGCCTCTTACTACACATGTCGGCCATATCGAGACATCATCGCCAATAGTGACATCACCGATAACCACTGCGCTGTTATCAATGTAGACCGAATCGCCGATTTTTGGACGTTTATTGTTGAACTCTAGAACTGGCACAATGTTCTACTCCCTAGCTAACTGTAAATTGATTATTCTTGCAATCTACTTTATTACAAAAATACATGGCACCGAAGGTATCAGTAAATATTGTAGAATGCGACTAAAGTAGAGATGGTAAAACAAAATGAACAATAAGAGGCTATCGCTCATTAATCCGGATGGCACAAGGCGCGTCTCATCGAAATACCAAGTTTTCGTGGCAATTAATATGAAAACAACGTTTAGGCCTTGATATAGAATGAAAAAATTTTTATTAAACACTGTGTACGCGGGCAGACAGCCTCACACCCTAGAAAAGTACCAGACACCAACAGATAATGTCTTGTCGATGTCTGGCCCATCGGTCGAAAAAATCAGTGAATTGATTTTTTGCGCGTTTAATGAGCTAAAGCTTTAGCGCCAGCAGCTTTGGCATCTTCAGCGGTTTTAGCAGCAGCGTCGCCAGCAGCTTTAGCGCCTTCTGCAACTTTGCCAGCAGCGTCTTTAGTACCTTCTACAGCTTTGTCGGCGACATTGGCGGCAGCATCTTTAGCACCTTCCACAGCTTTGCCTGCGGTATCGGCTGCAGCAGCGCCAGCGTCTTTAGCACCTTCCACAGCTTTGCCTGCGGTATCGGCTGCAGCAGCGCCAGCATCTTTAGCACCTTCCACAGCGGCAGAACCCGCTGCGGCAGCGCCTTCTGCAACTTTACCAGCGGCATCAGTTGCTTCAGCGCCTGCTGTTTTGGCTGTGTCAACTACTGCGGCCCCCGCATTGGCGGCACCTTCGGCTGCTGTGCTGGCTGCGTCTTTTGCAGCGCCTACAGCAGCCTCAGTTGTAGATTTAACAGCATCAAGAGCCGAACTCGCGCCACTGTCTTTCTTTTCTACTTTGCTTGTAGCAGCAGGGGGAGGTGTACCTTGATCTTCGGCACCACAACCTGCCAACAGAGCTAAACTAACCAGGCTTGTTGCTATAATTTCTTTAGTTTTCATAAATATACCCTATTTTTTTAAGTTTAGTAAGAGCTGATATTACCCAGAAAAACACTAGTATCAATTTTTAATAATAACACATTATTACCCTCGGCCCGCTCATTTTTAAAAACGTATTTACATTCAATTGGTTAATTGGGCAAAACAGGCGATTTTGCCAAAAAACAACAATTTATAATCATAATAATCAATCTGTTACAAAAATGAGCGAACCGCAGGTTATTAATACGTACTGAAAAAATTAATCCCAATTTACATCAGGCAATGCCTCCTCCACAATCGTAGAACATTTTATGATTTTCTAGGACATTTGCAATAAAAATAACCAATTTAATCCTAATGTTACAGAAGCACGCCAAAAAACACATGCAATATTGTTTACGATAACCGGAACTTGCTTAAATATCATTGAAAGTCAAAATTTCCAACTGAAAAAACAAGAATACTGTAGAACCACGTTCAGTACGCCTTTCTTACGGCGAATAACGTAACGGCCAGAACGACTACACTGGGCAACATTGCCACCAAAGGCGCGTTAAGCTCATAAATTAATCCCATGTGGCTGGCAATTTTGTCGATGATATTAAAGCCCATACCGATAACAACACCAATTAATATTCGATTTCCGGCACTTACTCCACGCTTAATGCCTATTACAAAAGGCACAGAAACCAGCAACATGACGAAAGTGACCAAGGGATTAACGATCCGTCCCCAAAAAGCCAACTCAAAAGCCTGTGACTTTTGGTGATTTTCTTTCAGGAAATCAACATACATGGCCAAGTCGTAAAGCGATAGATTGTTGGGGTTTACTGTAACCATTTTAAACAGCTGCGGGTCTATTGACGACTTCCAAATCCGTTGCCTTTCTTTTTTGGCCAGCATCTGTTGGGTTGATACTTCTGATTGTCTAATTTGCTCCAACTGCCATTGTTGTTTACCCAAAAAAGTGGCCTGTTTTGCGGAGATGAGGCGGCGCAAATGGCGTTTATCATCTATCTCGTAAATATTGATGACTGCAAGCTTGCCATCATCCTGTATGCGCCGAACATTAATGAATTGATTGCCTTCACGCAACCATAAGCCATACCGGGAGTGCAGGAT
>SBAV01000043.1 GCA_005239965.1 Methylobacter tundripaludum | reverse complement strand
ACACAGGAGGAGGCAAGCATCGATTGATTATGCGTTTAAAAATCAATTGGTTTTTTCAACATGATAGGGCGATGTTGATTTAACAAAGTAGAATTAACGCAAACGGCGTGTTAAACTGTGACATAACTTTATCGGAGGTAGCTGTGCTTAATGCTTCACTTCGGCGATCAGGTGAATCGCTAATCTTAACCATTCCACAATCTTATGTTGAACAGAATCATCTTGATGCGGGTTCTATCATGTTTGTTGAAATCAATGGCGCTGAATTAAAAATAAAGCCCAGTCGACAACGACCTAAACTATCGGTGTTATTGGAAGAAACACCTCCGGGCTTATGTCGCGCAAAGGACTGGGAAGAAATGCCTTTCATCGGAAGTGAGCTTTGATACCCGAACGCGGGGATATTTTGCACATCCGATTTGATCCAGCATCTGGCAAAGAGATGTTGGGGAAGCATTTTTGCCTTGTTGTTTCTCCTCGCTCTTTTAATGCGCGTTTCCGATTGGCAATGGTGTGTCCAATCTCGAGGGGTGCTGCCGATACTGCTCGCAACAGCGGTTTTCTAATTTCATTAATGGGATGTGGATTGCGGACTAATGGAGCCGTTCCATGCACATCAGCTTAAATCCTTGGATTGGGCGGCAAGACAGGCAGCGTTTGTCGAAAAAGTTCCTGATGTAGTACTGCAAGAAGTTTTGGATTGCCTGATCGCCGTATTTGAGAATGAATGATCGAACTATTGTGCATCGCCTGAATAGATAAAGTTGGGTTGCCAAACAACAGGCAACCCAATCTACACAGCTAACGTGAACAGGGGGCGAATTGGCAATGTGGCGCCACTCTCCCCAGATAACTGCCATCAGGACAACGCCTTGCATCCCTAGTGCATGCCGCATTCCCGGTAAAATTAGGGGTATCGACCGCATCACCGCCCCGCCCCATCACAGGATCAGAACCACTACAGCCCTGTACGCCGATAACGAACATCACTGCCAAAACACACAAGGCCGTTTTCCACTTCATAAATTTCCCCTTTTAAACAGACATCAATTGCAATAACCCAACTGCTGATAAGTTTGCCCACCATCAAATGGCTGACTGGTACAGAGCGTATTAAGCAAAGAGCCAATATTACCCGCGCCAAAAGTTCCGTAAGACGCATCAGGATAACGCGAATTCTGCCGGAACTGCGAAGCATAGTTATTTTTCGGATCGTTGGGGTCTGAAGCCCCCCAGGACGTAACCCCAACCACAACATTACTCGCAAACGAATCACCACCGTTTGCCCCGCCAGAATAGGTAGGATCCTGGTAGCCAAAATTAGCTATCCAAGGCCCACCACTAGAACCACCTGTCAGATTGCTACCCTGATAAATTTGGCCCGCACCGTCAATAGTGGTCAGATAACCGGAGCCATCGGTGCGCTGCATGATACGTCCAGCATCCAACAATCCTGGATATCCTAATGTGGTGAGGGCCGCTGTCCATAGGTCACCTGTCAGGTTGTGACTCACAAATGAATAATTGTTCCAGCCATACGTCAGGTATCCTGTGATGTTGCCAATAAATTGCCCCTGGGCATTCTTATTTATGATCATGACCGCCAAATCATTGTCACGTGCAGCATTTGAACCTATGTCTGTGCCGTCAGCCCACGAACCAGAACGAACTATTGCACCTACGCTCCAGCTCCCATAAGGTGCACTGCCATTGTAACTGGCAGGCGTAAATTGAAAATTTGAAAAAACATTATCGCCCGAACCAAATTCCTGCACGCAATGCGCCGCAGTCACAATAACACTTTTACGGATTAAACTGGCGGTGCAAAGAGAACCCGAATTAAAAGTCAAACGCCCGATTGCGCGGTAGGGATAAGTGGCACTCAAATAAGCATTTGAGTTTGATGAAACAGCACTTGTTGGACGATGAGAAACCCTCTTGGAAGTATAAGGCACGCCAAATGATCCGAATGCCCGCTGACTTGTCTTTGATACTTTCATGCCTTTTGCACCCGGAACACGCAGCGTAGGTTCACTGGAAGGCCTGACGGCTGATGTGTCAGGAGCTAGCAATGGATTCTGGTAAGGTTTTAAAGTTTTCAGATCTACTTGCAGGCGCGGTGAAGTATTGCCTGGAATAATAATCCGATCAGTAGCGGCAGCCCCCGTACCAGCCGCCACGGCAGTCAAAGGCAACAAAACTGAAATAAGCATAGTGTTCTTGTTCATAATCGTTTTACTCCATAATAATTTGGCTTCATTAGTCTCAACTACGGTTAACCTAATTCAAAGATAGTGAATCTAAATCAAACGTGTAGTCCAATAACAGAGTGCATTAATCACCTTATTTTTATTTTTTACATATTTGAATCACATTCCCTATGTGTATAAATATTTATCTTTTTTTGGCATTTTATTGTCAAAACTATACACATAAAAAGGTCATGGCGATTATCTTCAAAAATAAAGCCGAATACTATAGTTCCGTGACCAACTCCCGGATTTTTAATACGAACCCTCTGTTTTTCGTGGTGAAAGGGGCCATTAGGGTCATAGGTTGGGGTGAGCTTGTGAACCTCAACAAATAACTGGCCGGAACTGTTGGTGTTCGTTCCTCACCCCAACCTACCGAGCTTGAACCATAATCTATACACATTAGATGTGCGATAAGCCCTCTCCAAAGTAACGACGGTGCATAAAGGTTTGGGGAAAGAAAATAAAAATTGCCAAATATTAACATATCCGTTAATATTTAATTTATGGTATGGGATATTGCTTTTTATGATGAGAAACTACAACGTGAGCTACTCCAGCTACCGCCTGGTATGCTGGCGAAACTTTTACACTACCTTGAGCGCATAGAAATTCATGGTACAAATCTGGGCATGCCTCATACACGCGCAATGGATGATGGCTTATTCGAGCTGCGTGTAAAGGCCGAAGAAGGTATTTCAAGAGTATTTTATTGCACAGTAAAGGGTAAAAAAGTCGTACTACTCCATTATTTCATCAAAAAAACAAACAAAACCCCTGTTGGTGATTTAAAACTGGCAAAAATCAGAATGATTGAGGTAAAAAATGCTGACTCATAAAGAATTTAGAAAAAAAGCACTTTCAAATCCAGAAGTTCGGGCAGAGTATGAAAAATTAAAACCGGAGTTTATGTTATTTGATGAACTGTTAAGGGCAAGAAAAGCGGCGGGCTTAACGCAAGCTGAAATAGCTGAACTTATGGGTACGAAAACACCGGCAATTGCCCGCTTGGAATCCGGTGGCGGCAGTAACAAGCATTCCCCCTCCATAGCTACTTTGCGCAAATACGCCGAGGCAGTAGGATGCGATCTTGAAATTAAATTAGTAAACCATACCTAATCAACGTTAACACCCTGCTTGGCATGATTCTCTCCAATCAACAAATAAACCGCAGGCACAACAAACAGCGTAAACAACGTGCCAATTGAAATGCCGGTAGCAATAACCAGCCCCATGTTAAAGCGAGACACCGCTCCTGCACCGGTCGCAAAAATCAGCGGCAATACGCCCAAGACCATTGCCGCCGTCGTCATCAAAATTGGCCGCAGACGAATACGCGCCGCCGATTCAATCGCCTCACGCTTGGAAAACCCCTGTTTTTGTTTATTGTTGGCAAATTCGACAATCAAAATACCGTGCTTGCTGATTAAGCCCATCAACGTCACCAGACCCACTTCGGTGTAAATATTGAGCGTCGCCCCTCCTATGCCCAAAGCAATAAACACCAAGGCTCCGGCAATGGACATGGGTACGGAAACCAGAATAATCAAAGGATCACGAAAGCTTTCAAATTGCGCTGCCAACACCAAAAAAATAATGATGATGGCAAACAAAAACGTAAACACAAAACCACTCGACTCCCTCACCAGTTGCCGCGACTGCCCTCCGTAATCAATCGAATAACCGGGCGGCAAAACACGGGCGGCAATTGTTTTCATGGTGTCAATGGCATCACCCAGCGTCACTCCCGGAAAAGGTACGCCCGAAATGGTTGCCGCATTCATTTGCTGAAAATGGTTTAACGATTGCGGCACGGTTTTAGTGCTGATCGTAGCAACAGTCGATAAGGGCACCGTTGAATCATCTGCAACCCGAAGCCGGTAATTGCGCAGTTGCTCCGGATTGAGCCTGGCTTGTTGCTGCGCTTGTGGAATGACTTTGTAAGAGCGCCCCGCCATACTGAAATAATTCACATAGCCGCCACCCAGCATGGATGCCAATGACGAACCAATATCCTGCATGGTCAATCCCAATAACGCCGCCTTGTCACGGTCAATATCGACATGGGCTTGCGGCTGGTCGTATTTCAAATCGGTATCCAGAAAGATAAACATGCCGCTGGCTTGCACCTCCTGCATAAATTGCTGGGCGACGGTATGCAATTGTTCGAAAGATTCCGTGCTGCCGATCACAAACTGCGCGGGTAAACCGCTACTGCCAGGCAACGGCGGCGGCTGAAACACAGCCATACTGACACCGGCTATTTGGTTCATTTCCTCCTGGATTATCGGTTGCAGCTGATTGGTTGTCTGCACTCTTTGATCCCAAGGCTTCAACACCACACCGGCAATCGACTGGCCCGGCATATCCAGCTGGAAAACGTGGTCATGTTCAGGATGACTGACAAACTTCTTGTAGACTTGTTCGGCATAGATTAAACGTTGTTCCAGCGTGGCATCGGGCGCCGCAGTGGAGAAGGCAAACACCACGCCCTGATCTTCCTGCGGAGCCAGTTCACTGTTGGAACTGCTGTAGAGAAAATAAATGCTGCCCAGAATAATGGCGGCAAACACGCCCGTGACTGGCACAAAGTTAAGCGAGCTGTTCAACGCTTTGCCGTAGCGATGGCTCACGCGCTCAAAATTCCGATCGATGAAATTCACCATGCGCTGCTCCCAATCACGGCTTTCGCTGTCGTGGGGTTTTAGCAGCCTGGAACACATCATGGGTGACAGGGTTAAGGCCACTAGGGTTGAAACCGTAACCGCCCCAACCACGGTAAAGGCGAACTCCGAAAAGAGCGCACCGGTCAAGCCTTCCTGAAAACCCACCGGCACATAAACCGCCACCAGCACGATGGTCATGGCGATAATGGGGCCGGTCAATTCACGGGCGGCAAGCAGCGCTGCTGGAACAGGCTGCATTCCCTCTTCCAGATGGCGGTTGACATTTTCGACGATGATAATGGCATCATCGACAACCAGACCAATCGCCAGCACCAAAGCCAACAGCGTTAACAGATTAATCGAAAAACCCAACCACAACATCAGGATGAAGGTGCCGATCAAGGACAGTGGAATAGCTATCACTGGAATCAGTACCGAGCGCGGCGCGCCCAGGAAAAAAAACACCACCAATGCAACAATTACCAAGGCTTCCAGCAAGGTGTGTATCACTTCATGGATAGAACTATCGACAAATTTGGTGGAATCGTAAACGATTTTGCCGCTAATGCCTTCAGGTAACTGGGCCTGTATATCGGGAAAAACATCCCGCACCCGGCCAATAACCTCCAGTAAATTGGCGCTGGGAGCCACCTTTAGGCCAATATAAACCGCCTTGTTGCCATCAAAACTAACGCTGGCGTCATAATCATCGGCCCCTAAGGTCACATGGGCGACATCCTTAAGGCGCATAATCGCACCATCACTT
>SBAV01000134.1 GCA_005239965.1 Methylobacter tundripaludum | reverse complement strand
CTGGATTTGGATGCCGTCATCTGGCTACAGGACTGGTTGTGCAAATATCCCGGTACCTTACTGCTCATTTCGCACGATAGGGATTTTCTCGACACCATTACCGACCATATCGTTCACATTGAGCAAAACAAGGCCGAACTCTATACCGGCAACTATTCCGATTTTGAAAAAATGCGTGCGGAAAAATTGGCACAACAACAATCGGCCTACCTGAAACAGCAACGGGAAATGGCGCATATCCAAAGCTTCATCAATCGGTTTAAGGCGCAAGCCACCAAAGCCAGGCAAGCGCAAAGCCGGATCAAGGCTTTGGAACGCATGGAAGTGATTGCCATGGCGCATGTCGATTCGCCGTTTGATTTCAGTTTTGCCAAGCCGGAAAAAATGCCCAATCCTTTGTTAAGCTTGGAGAAGGCCGATATTGGTTACGGGCAAACCTGTGTTATTAAGCAGGCGGGCTTAACCATCTCCCCCGGTGACCGTATTGGTCTTTTGGGTTCTAATGGCGCGGGTAAATCCAGTTTAATCAAAGTGTTGGCCGGAGGTATGCCGCCATTGGCGGGTACAAAACGTGAAGCCGATGCCTTAAAAATTGGCTATTTTGCCCAGCACCAGCTCGAACAATTGCGTTCCGATGAAAGCCCGTTATGGCATTTACAACAGCTGGACAAACAGGCCACTGAAAAAGATTTGCGTAATTTTCTAGGTGGTTTTGATTTTCGTGGCGATAAAGTCTTGGAACCTGTTAAGCCATTTTCCGGCGGTGAAAAAGCGCGTTTGGTGTTGGCGTTGCTGGTCTATCAAAATCCTAATTTACTGTTACTGGATGAGCCAACCAACCATTTGGATTTGGAAATGCGCCATGCTTTAGGCGTTGCGTTGCAAGAATACGAAGGTGCGTTGGTTGTGGTCTCGCATGACCGGCATTTGTTACGCTCGGTGACCGATAAATTCTTGTTGGTGGCGCACGGCAAAGTGCAGCCGTTTGATGGCGATCTTGATGATTATCGTCTCTGGCTTAGCGATCAAAAGCGGGTCAATGATAAGGTTGTGGTTGATACCATCTCGCAAGGTGTGTCGCGTAAAGACCAACGTAAGCTGGATGCAGAACACCGTTTAAAACAAAAACCCTTGTATGATGCGGTAAAAAAAGCCGAAATGGCCGTAGAGAAATATCATCAGGAGCAACGCCAGCTGGAACAACAATTGGCCGATCCCGCTATTTATGACGATTCTGAAAAAGCGCGGCTAAAACAGGTCATGGCGCTTAAGATGCAGGTCGATAAGGCACTGAACGATGCTGAATCTGATTGGATGGAAGCAGAAGAGAAACTTGCAGCGGTGCGGGGGTGATTAGATACTTTTTAGGTTGAATATAGAGGCGCAAGATTTTGCGTGTTTTTTACTTGTAGGATCACCGATTGTATGGCCGATTCCTGCGCCATGACACTTTCGCATAAACGAAATTGATCGATTGCGCGGTGCAAATTCTGCTTGGGGTCTGTAACTTTGAAATAGCGGTTACCGTCGAGGTAGTCGGTATAAAAGCGAATACCCAGTTCAAATGGAATTAGCCTTATGGCAGGATACAGGTACTGGTAATCGTATTCGGTAAAAAATTGTGCGGTTTCGGCCAGATAATTCTTCAATATAGCAGTGGCGATGTCCAGGTTGAAGCTGTTGGTGTCATTGTCATGGCAGCAGGAGCGCAAGCAATCGCCAATATCATAATGCACTAACCCTGGTTTAACGGTGTCAAGGTCAATCAGGCTGATAATACGCCGGGTGTTAGTGTCAAATAGGAAGTTATTGATTTTTGGATCGCCGTGGGTAACACGTAGAGTCAGCAAGCCATGCTGTTTTGCGGTTTCCAGATCGTCGGTGAGGGCTTGAAATTGGCTTATAAATTGGGCGCAATACTTATCGGGTCTTATAACGGTTTGTTGGTTAACACGGTGATATTGATTGAGATAGCCCGGTGCAATATGAAAGCCGGTCAGGGTGTCCTGCAATAAGGCAGGATCAAGGTCGCTGAGTAAATAATGAAAATGCCCCAAGGCAAAGCCGATTTGTTCGGCGTCTGCCCGGGTGCGTATGGATTCGATGCTTTCGCTGTGGTCAATATATGTTAATGCCCGCCAGTAGTCCTGATTGCCATCCAGATACAAAATAGCGCTCGTGTTGGTCGGTAGAATGCCGGGGATTTGTAGCTTTATATCGGCCTTGGCTTTTTGCCGCACATGTTGGTTCAGCACGGTGAGGTTGGCCATGATCTGTTCTGGGTGAGCAAAAACGTGGCGGTTGATGCGCTGTAGCACAAAATTGCAACTGTCTGTCGTTACCCGGTAAGTGTCATTGATAAGGCCATTGCCGAGCGGCGTTATCTGGGTGACAGACGATGCAAATTGATGGGCGATGTGCAGCAAGGCGGTCATTCGGCTAAAGCCCTCGGTTTTTCATCAGGGTAGTGAGTGAATTTAAAGCTTGGCCTCGGTGGCTGAGTGTATTTTTAACTGTAGGCGGTAATTGCGCGGATGTGCACTGGTGTTCAACTACCCAGAAGACAGGGTCATAGCCAAAACCGTTATCGCCAGCGGGGCGGTCGACAATACGGCCTTCCCAGCTGCCTTGGGCAATAATGGGGCAGGGGTCGTTAGCGTGTTGCAGATAAACCAGAACGCAGATAAAACGGGCGCTACGTTGGGCATCGGGTATGCCGTTAAGCGCTTGCAGCAACTTGTTGTTATTGTCTAGGTCACTGGCGCCCACACCAGCGAAACGTGCCGAAATAACGCCGGGCGTGCCGCCCAAGATATCGACAACCAGCCCAGAATCATCCGCTATGGCCGGTAATTGGCACTGTAAGGCGGCGTTTCTGGCTTTGAGTATGGCATTTTCTACAAACGTAGAGCCAATTTCTTCGCATTCGATAACGCCAAATTCGGATTGCGGCCGAATGGCGCTATTTTGCAAGATAGCCTGGATTTCCTTGACTTTGCCCTGATTACCGCTGGCCAGGACTATGGTTTGGTGTGTTGCCAATGTCATTTATGATCTTCGATGGCTGAGCGCTGTTTTTCCAATAAGATGTTGATGCCTTGCTCGGCTAAGATTAGCATGGCATCCAGTTCTGATTTTTTAAAGGCATGTCCTTCGGCAGTGCCCTGAATTTCAATGAAGGCGGAGCCGTCATTCATCACCACGTTCATATCGGTTTCCGCACTGCTGTCTTCGGCATAATCCAAATCCAGTACCGGCACGCCATCGTAAATGCCAACAGAAACCGATGCTACCTGGCCGTGCAGTGGATTTTCCTTGATGTATTTTTGTTTCAGCATGGTTTTTACCGCCAAGGATAAGGCGACAAAACCGCCGGTGATTGATGCGGTACGGGTGCCGCCATCCGCTTGCAATACGTCGCAGTCAATGGTTATGGTGTGCTCGCCCAGGGCTTTTAAATCCACCGCAGCCCGTAATGAGCGGCCGATCAAACGCTGAATCTCCATTGTCCGTCCACCTTGCCTGCCTTGGCTGGCTTCGCGTCCCATGCGACTGTGGGTTGATCGCGGCAACATGCCGTATTCGGCAGTTACCCAGCCTTCGCCTTTACCTTTAAGGAATCGCGGTACGTTTTTGTCTACGCTGGCGGTGCACAACACACGGGTGTCGCCGAATTCAACCAGCACCGAACCTTCGGCGTGTCGCGTAAAGCCGCAGGTAAATTTTATTTCTCTGAGTTGATCTGGATTGCGTCCGCTAGGTCTCATGATGTTCCCACTTAAATTAAAGTCGGCCAGTATACCTGAACTGGGGGTGGTTAGGGGGCAATTTGGCCATAATCAAACGCTTATCAAAGCTTGCCGCAGTTGGACGATGGATTGTGGGCGATCGAGTGGGTGTAGCGCCATTGCCCAGTCGATCACTTTCAGAAAACTCTCTGGAAATTTGCCTTTCAGGGCGGTTACTGCTGGGGGCAGAGTATCTTTTTTCAATCGGGCGACGCTATCCACCGGTGTTCTGCCATCAAGACAAGCGCGTATGCTTGCGCCTATGGCATAGATATCCGTCCAAGGGCCGAATTGAGTTTTTGGATTGTATTGCTCAACAGGAGAATAACCTTGCGATACTACTGTGCTTTTTTTGTTTGATACTGTACCGGAAAAGCTTTGGATTGCACCGAAATCCAGCAGCAAGGCATCGTAGCCGGGACGCACCAGAATATTGGCGGGCTTAATGTCCAGATGCACAAAATTTTGGCTGTGGATATGCTCAATTCCTGCCAACAGTGTTGTGAACAGGGGTTGCAAAAGCTCCAGAGAAACGGTGATAAGCTTATTGCTTAACAGTTTATCGAGGGTAATGCCATAGTCATAAGTCATGACCATATAAACGGTTGAATTGGCTTTAAAAAAGCTGATTACCTCAACAATATTGGGGTGTTTTAGGGTGGCCAGGACTTTGGCCTCTTCAAAAAACAAGGCGCGGCCGCGTAAAAACAGGGTCTGTGTTTCCTCGCTGTTAGCGACCACGACATTATTCCAGGTTCTGTGGGCCAGCTTTCGTGGCAAATATTCCTTAATGGCGACCTGAATTTGGTCAGCCGTCTGCCTTGCCAGATAAACCGAGCTGAATCCGCCGTGCGCCAATTCCCGCTCGATCATATACTGGTCTATAATGGTGCCCGTTTGGAGGTAATTCCACTGTTGGGGGTAGGTTTCCGGATCGTAGTATTCAGCCATCGTCTGTGTGTTTGGCGTTAATCAACCTTAATTATAGGTGAAAAATGATAAGAAGTATGACTGCATTTTCGGGCGATGAAATTGAGGTGGCTGATTTGTCCGTCAGCTGTGAAATTCGCTCGGTGAATCATCGATACTGCGATATCACCTTAAAAATCCCCGACCGCTTGCGTTTTCTTGAGCCAGAAATGCGGGCTGCGATTAGCGCGAAAATTAATCGCGGCAAAATAGAATGCACCTTAAGCTGCAAAAGGCAGGCTAAAAATGGCCAGAGTTTGTTTGTCAACCAGGATGCTGTTATTGCCTTGCTGGAAGCTACCCAAACCATAGAGCAACTTATGCCCGCTGCGCTGTCGTTTTCCGCTCTGGATGTGTTGGCTTTTCCTGGAATTCAGCAAGAACCGGAACTGGATAGCGAATCACTTAACGAAGGCATTATGGGTATGATTGACAATGCCTTAACGACTTTGCTGGCTACGCGGCAACGCGAGGGTGCCCAGCTTAAGCTGCTGATTGAAGAGCGTTGTGCAAAAATGCGTAGTCTTGTCATTTTGGCAGGTCAGCGACTGCCGGAAGTGCTGCAACTGATACGCAATCGCCTGACTGACCGGGTGGTTGAGTTGGTCGCCCAGCCTGATTTTGATCGTCTGGAGCAAGAATTGGTGCTTTTGGTCCAAAAACTGGACATTGCTGAAGA
Source organism: Methylobacter tundripaludum (assembly GCA_005239965.1). Classification (GTDB taxonomy): domain Bacteria; phylum Pseudomonadota; class Gammaproteobacteria; order Methylococcales; family Methylomonadaceae; genus Crenothrix. Next base: position 738 of record SBAV01000134.1, on the reverse strand, counting down.
GCTGGATCGACTCGATGCCCACATCACAGAAGTGTTAAGGGCCCTTGAACAACCAGAACCTGCCGGCAGGCGCCTGGATTTTTTAATGCAGGAATTGAACCGCGAAGCCAATACACTCGGTTCCAAATCAAACGATAAAGAAATGACGCGCATATCGATTGAGCTTAAGGTGCTGATTGAACAAATGCGCGAGCAAATTCAAAATATCGAATAATCTCACTTGTTATGAATACTGGTACGCTCTACATCATTTCGGCGCCATCCGGTGCCGGTAAAACCAGCTTGGTCAAACAGTTGGCTGCAACTTTGGATCACTTGACCGTCTCTATTTCCCACACCACGCGCACGGCACGCCCCGGTGAGGTGGACGGCCAGGATTATTATTTTGTTTCGCTGCAAGCATTTGAGACGATGTTGCAAAATCAGGCTTTTCTTGAGCATGCCCGGGTGTTTGATAACTTCTACGGCACTGCGCAACAAACCGTCGAAAATAATCTGGCTCAAGGCCTGGATGTCATACTGGAAATCGACTGGCAAGGCGCTCAGCAGATCAAATCCGTGTTTCCCGGCAGTGTTTCGATTTTTATTTTACCGCCGTCAACAGAAGTTTTGCGCCAGCGCCTTAAAAATCGCGCACAGGATGATGAGCAAACCATTGCGCGGCGTATGCAAGATGCCGTCACTGAAATGAGTCATTATGGTGAGTTTGATTATCTGATCGTTAACGATGTGTTTGAT
>SBAV01000407.1 GCA_005239965.1 Methylobacter tundripaludum | reverse complement strand
GTGTTTTTCGTGCCTTCCGTGGACAAATAAGGTTTCATTGGGGATATTCTTTCGTGGAAATCACCTAAGTCCTTTCTGTTAGCTCATTGTAAGTTGAATAAAATATTTTTGCCTGACGTAAAGCGCTACCTTAACCAAACCAATCAACACGGGCACTTCTACCAATGGGCCAATAACCGCTGCAAACGCCTGTCCTGATTGCAAACCAAATACGGCAACAGACACGGCGATGGCGAGTTCAAAGTTATTACCGGCCGCAGTAAACGACAGCGTAGTGCTTACCGGGTAATTGGCTCCTGCTTTGGCCGACATATAGAAAGTGACCATGAACATGATGGCAAAATAAATCACCAAGGGAATTGCAATGTGCAGCACGTCAACCGGTAATTGCACAATATAGTTACCCTTCAGGGAAAACATAACTAAAATGGTAAATAACAGGGCAATTAAGGTCAACGGGCTTATTGCGGGGATAAACGTCTCTTCGTACCACGCTATACCTTTTCGCCTGACCAGAAAAAAGCGCGTCGCCATGCCGCCAAAAAACGGGATGCCCAGATAAATCAATACGCTTTGGGTTATCTCAAGAATGGTAATAGAGACAGTAAGGCCAGATGCAATACCGAGCCAATCCGGCAGCAGCGTCACGAAAAAATAAGCGTATAGCGAAAAAAACAGCATCTGAAAAATAGAATTAAACGCTACCAAACCCGCACAGTAATCGGTATCGCCCTCCGCTAGCTCATTCCATACCAATACCATCGCAATACAGCGGGCAAGGCCAATGATGATTAATCCAACCATGTATTCGGGATAATCACGAAGAAAGGTAACAGCAAGAATAAACATCAGCACCGGGCCAATCACCCAGTTCTGAATCAACGACAGCAGCAGCACTTTGGTATTCCTGAAGATTTTAGGCAATTCTTCATAGCGGACTTTTGCCAAGGGTGGGTACATCATTACAATCAAGCCGATGGCAATCGGTATAGAGGTTGTGCCGACCTGAAATTGGGTCAACAATTGGGTAACGCCAGGAATAAAATAGCCTAGGGCAATCCCGCCGGTCATGGCTATAAATATCCACAGCGTTAAGTATCGTTCTACAAAACCCAAACGTTTGGAGGTGTTGGTTAACGGATTATGGCATTGTTTGTTCATGGACAGCGGTCTCGCATTGGTTAAACAGTTTCTGACCCGATCTTATTCAGGGCTTCGGCCAGTTCAGTTTTAGGCATTGTTTCAACGGGAAGCGCAAGTAATTGTTGGATGCGTTTTTCTAAAGTGGCGTAGGTCGCCTCAAAAGCCGCTTCAATAATGTCAGGGCCGCCGGTGGTATGCGCTGGGTCAGTTAGGCCCCAATGGCCTCGTATGGCGGAACCCAAATAAACCGGGCAGGCTTCGCCAGCGGCGGAATCGCACACCGAAATCAGAATGTCGATCTGCTTATCTTCGAATTCATCCCAGGATTGGCTGACATAACCTTCCGTCGGCAGGCCATGGCGCGCCAAGGTTGCCAGCGCATTGGTGTTGATTCTGCCAAGCGGGTGACTGCCAGCGCTATAGGCTTTAAAGCGGCCAGCGCCCAAGTGATTAAATAGCGCTTCGCCTAGAACACTGCGGCAAGAGTTACCTGTGCAGAGCACCAGAATATTAAGGGGGCGTTGAGTCATAGTTATTTCCTTAAGATGGGATAAAAGGTAGAGATGCGATCTGCGTGTGGTTATTTTTTGAGCCGTGGATTAAACGATCAATTCACAAGTTCTCTACCATGAGATCACACTCGATGGGTTCAGAGCGTGCTAAATCCTGCTGAAATTGCTCGGTTGTTTCGGCAGCGGCTAACGCATGTGCCAAGAGCGGATAAGCCCAGTCAGGCAATTTTGGATTGATCTGATAAAAAACCCATTGACCTTCGCGGCTATCCAGCAACAGACCACATTGACGCAATTGCGCTAAATGCCGTGAAATCTTGGGTTGCGATACATTCAGTGCGGCTGTTAATTCGCACACGCACAACTTGCCTTTCTTTTGCAACAGCGTCACACAGCGTAAGCGTGTTTCATCAGACAAGCATTTAAAAAGTAGGGAAGGTGTCATCAGTTTTCGTAATTATATATAAATATACGGATAATCGTATATCAATATGCAAATTATCTCAATGTTTTTGAGTTTTTGTGTGGCGGATCGGGTGGAGATAATGGGATTGCTTTGCCAAAAATGTTAATTATGTTGTTAGCGCCATATCCAGCAAAGAGCGCAAACAACAGCAAAGCCTTAGAAGCTGTTTGGAAACTCTAAACGAACGCTAGATGTGGCGTGGCTTAGCAAGTTAAATTTTAATTTGGCTCCCAAATATGGTGGATGCTTTGAACTATCTACTTACAGGCAGAGTTTCCAAACAGCCTCTAAGCCAGGTACCCAGAAAATCGAGTACCTGAAAGCTAAAGAAGCCCACTATATCGTTTGGTGTTTGGTAGCCATTGTGGGCTTGCTGAAGCTTGGCCAGTTCTAAGTCTTGTATTTCCCTGGTGAAGTCTTGGAATAACCGCCTTCAGTACCCGCTCGCGGTTGATAAAAAGCACCTTTTGCGAGCTTTGCCCAAAACAGAACATTGCTCAATTGTCCGAAAAAAAGCGGGTGAGTACGGTATATGGCAAAGACGTTGGGAGCATTGCATACGTGACGAAACAGATTATCAACGGCATGTAGATGATGTGCATGTAAATCCATTAAAACATGGCTACGTAAAACTGGTGGTGGCTTGTCCCATCACTATGTCGCTAAAGGTATTTATTCATCAAATTGGTGTGGTGATTTGAACACCTTAGTTGATGGCGATGAATGACATGCGTTCGATTACGCTATTGCTAATCAGACCTACGCGGGCTAAGTTTGATGGAATATTTATAAGCTTAGTCGATTTTTGTATTTTGATAGATGCCTAGCATTGAAATTAGGAAACTGCACTACACTTACTGCGAGGATATGAGTTTTTAGGCGTGTGAATTCCTCTATCTAACACATATCATGATTAAACCTCCACAAACTAATCTTTCATTAAACTAAACAGCAGAAAATATTATGCAAAGTTCTATACGCGCAATGCAAGTGTGGCAAATTCTCATCGCAGCTGCACATAATCGCCAAAGCCTTACCTACACGCAATTAGCAGCGCACCTTGGCTTTAGAGGTGCTGGTGTCTTTAACCACATCTTAGCTTTAATTGTAAAGTATTGTGAATCAGAAAGTTTACCAAAGCTCACTTGCATAGTGGTTAATCAAATGACTGGCCTCCCAGGTGATTTTCCAATTAAATCAGAAGATTTGGGACGCGAGCGTGAAGCTGTCTATCAACAAAACTGGTATGCACTTTCTCCAGCACAGATCAGTGATTTTGAAGCACATCAGAACTAATTTAATTAGACTATTAAAGCCATTCATCCAGAGAAAAACATGTTCAAAAATATTTCCTGTAAACTCACTTCCGCTACTTTATTATCAATCCTTGTACCAACCATAGGTTTCGCCACACCACATGCCATGCTGGAAAAAGCTCAAACATACGCTTTAGATAGCCAGATCAGAGCCTTTCAAGCGCCAACGGTAGATAGCAAAGGCAAAATTAAATATTACGATATGACTATTAAGCTAACCGTTAAAAACGATGGTTCAGTTAGTCCCATTGCCAGTGTTTCTTCTCACCCATCGACTTCTATTAGAAACGGTGCTCTTGTAGCTGGTACTTATAAATCGGCTGCTGGTGCTTCAATATGCAAGGTCACCAATATACCCCTTACCAACGGGCGCTTTCAGAGTTTCTTTATTTGTAAATATGATTACTTAAATTCGGGCGGCAATTATGAATTATCCGTAGTAACAGGTTCAGTAGCAGCAGGGCATCCATATTTTTCTGAACTAGCCCCTTATGGAATAGCTAAGCGATCAGACGTAAATACACAAGCTTGGGGAATTGTCACAAATGGTGATTACAGTAACACTGGTTGTGGCATCTTAGTCGATACGGGTACCCCACTAAGTGCAAAAACTGATGGCAATACCCTTATACTGTCTTATTATAATAATGGGTCGCCTAGTAAACTTGCATGCAGTGCCATTTTCACCAAGCAACCTTAAAAGAACTGTATAACAGGTTTTTATCCGAGCCAACTTTTACAATTAGAAAATGAAAAAAATAAAAATATTATTAACGATAGCAATTATGACAACAGCGACAGCTCATGCAAAAAGTTGTGAAGAAGGAGCTGAATCTATGGGAGCAGTTAGAGGTTGTATTTATGAAGCCGCAGAAACACCTATGGAACTGGCTTTTAAAAAATTATTATTGGCCGTTTCAGTAAAAAATGGTGGCAATATGGAATCTGAGGCTGTTAAATCTGTTGTAGCTGCCAATATATCATGGAAGCAATTTGCAACCGATACTTGTAACTACGTTTCGGCTACTGATGACAAAGGTATCCCCGCTGATGTATATGTCAATTGTATGATTGACATGATGCACGGAAGAACCAAAGCTCTTGGTGTTTATCTTAAGGTGTTAAAAACAGGCAAAGCAAAATAAAAAAATATTAACTTTTGGTACATAGCCCACGTAGGTCAGGGCCACCGCATATAAATTTTTAATGTTGATAATCAATTGGTTACAAGGGTAAAAACGAAAAAAAAGCAATATATATACATAACTGATTGATTATTCAATAACTAAAAAAGTCAAATGCGTTTGCCCTGCCACGTAGGCTCGATTAGCGATAGCGTAATAAGATGTATGTTAATATAAAAAATAATGGCTAATATTAAAATAAATTATTAGCCTCAATTAAAGGAAACCGATAGAATCTGCTGTCATTTATTCTTAGTCAGTTGATGGGTTAGTATTCGAATTAACTGATTGGTTAGCAAGCTGTGGTTTGATTTCATGATATGTAATGAGCACGTAACCGTTCACCTACCCCCCAAATTTAAGGCTATTTTTTAGTTTTGCATCGAAATTTGACTGTTTTTCTCAATCTGAAAATAAAATATCAATGACTTACGCAATCTTTTGAGGGCTATCAATCGTGTTTACAAGGGGGTAGGTGAACGGTTACATGAGCACATAGATTAACAATTTTAACAATATTATTATGCTTCCGATAAATACAAAGCCTAGCCAAAACGAGCTATTAAAGAATAATGCAGAAAGGCAAATAAAATGAATTGCTGTAGCAAATAAAAGACAAAAAATAATAACAGATAGCAGGTGTCCATTTTTGCTGGAATTTATAGTTAAAAATTCAAAAATTAAGCCAAACACCAGAAATATAGGAAAGAGAAAAATAAAGCCAGCTATTATAAAGTTTGGGTCATCCAGATTTTTCAATGTAAAACCTAGAGCAATACCACCTTGCCCATAGGAAATTCCTTTCATTATGCCATGTATCCCCTTCGGATCTTCCTCTAAAACATGCTGCGAAAGGAAGGGGGCAATAAAAGACATTACATTCTTCAATACATCATTAAATTTTTTAATACGCATTTAAATTATCAAATTGGCTATCGAGTAATTGCTTAATACTATGAACGGGCGTTAAACTGTTTTTATGGCTATCAGCTTAAGGCAGGACAATGAACAAGAATTAACCGTTCGACCTGGGCTTGTCGAAGATTGTTGCTCAGGGTTCGACGTGCTTAGGCCGAACCGCTTACTTTAATCTTCCCCGCTTTAAAAATGGGAAGCCGCTTTTATTTTTCAGAAAGCACAGCCGGTATTGCCGCTTTTTGCTTGGCCAACAGGTAATCCAACCAAAGATTGGATAATTTTTCCTGCACGGTATTTTGCCGCAACCGCGCATTGAGGTGCTTGAAATCCACCTTATCCAAGTCCTGATCCTGGTTGTAGCACGAATAGACAAAATATTCCTTGCCGGTTTCCGTATCGACATGCTTGCACAGGCATTGCGCGCAAATGCCTTTCATCATACATTGCATGGGTGAATTAATTGACCCCACCGCGTGATGCGCTTTTTTCAGATAAGGCTTGAGCACGTTGTAACGCGCATCTTTGACGGCGGCCATCATGCGGTCAGAACCAATAACAATCAGGTGATCGACATCAGCCAGCGAAATAGGCTGTTCGCCCAACTGACCTTCCGCATAAGCCATCATGGCTTCCAGAATATTGCCGACAAAGCTCTTGTCTTGTGGGCGAGATGGCTTAATGGCGATAGCATCGGGCGTTTTATCGACTGACCAGACGATAAGATCGGAAGCCGCTTCAATATCATCGGTTTTAAACACATCCTGATTGTATTTATAACCGGCAAAATAAATGACGCGATTACCCGCCGCCCGTAGCGCCTTACCAATAGAAAACAATACGGCATTGCCCAAGCCGCCACCAATTAACAGCACAGTTTGACCTGTGGGTATATCGGTAGGCGTACCCGTTACGCCCATAATCACCAAAGGATCACCGACATTCCAGGTTGCACAAAGCCGCGAGGATGAGCCCATCTCCAGGGCAATCAACGAAATGGTGCCTTTTTCTTTATCCACTTCCGCGCCGGTCAGCGCCAAGCCTTCGGCGGCTAATACCGTGCCTTCTTCAATAGGGGCAATGGCTTCAAAATTTTGCACACGGTAAAACTGGCCGGGATGGAATTTTGCAGCGGCCAACGGTGCCTTAACCACAACTTCTATAATGGTTGGCGTAAGGCGGTTAATCGCCACAATAGTCGCGGTAAACGCAGCATCCAATTTGGCAAACAAGGCTTTCAAGTCGGCATCGCGCTGGGATTGCTCAGTTGGATTAAGCGTGGCCAACTCTTTTTCAAACAGTTTAACAACGTAAGGATAGCCGTTTTTCGCACTGGCCATGGCTTTTACGACGTTACCGGCATAAACGGGATGGTTATCACCGTAAAAGCTGATGAATTTACCGTTCTTTTGATAAGACGTTAACGGTGCCGGTTTGCCCAGTTTTGGCGCAGCTTCATCGGCCATAGGCACCAGTTTTAAATCGCCGTCCGACCATTCCGGCTCGTAACGCTGGAAGAAATACTTGTCCATAGTAAAGGTGCCGGGATATTCGCTTTCATAAATGGTATTGGGCGACGTACCGGCAGCGACGTACAAGCTACGCAGCGGTACTTTGACAATTTGCCCTGAATTGTTCCAGCGGCCATCTTCCTGTACTATTTTTTCAGATTCCACGGCATTCAAATGGCCGTATTCATCTACTAAGGCACTCTTTGGGCTCATGCCTTCGGCAAGTGCGATGCCTTCTTGCAGGGCCTCATGAATTTCTTCGTGGTTTTGCCGATAGGCGGGGGCATCTTTCATGCCTTTGCGGTAGAACAGGGTAACGCCACCCCAGCCCTCAACCAGTGGCTGGAAATTGGGGGCTTGGTTTGCAGCTTTGGCACGCTGGCGTTCGCGGCGAATTTCCAGGCCATGCGCCAAAAATTCATCCAGAATCAGGGTTTCTTCAGCATCGTAGCGACTGCGTACGGTATTTTCGCCATAGATAGCGCAGAGCTTTTCATAGCGTCCCAGCAGTTTTTCAACCTGAACGGGATAGTAAGCCATTAATTCCGTTGCCGTATCGATAGCCGTCAAGCCGCCGCCAATAACCCCGGCAGGTAAGCGGACTTGTAAATTCGCCAACGATGAAGACTTGGCAGCACCGGTCAATTGCAAGGCCATCAGGAAATCAGAGGCCTTGCGTATGCCGCGAATGAGGTTGTTTTTTAAATCAATAATCGTCGGTTTACCTGCACCGGACGCAAGACAGATATGATCAAAGCCCATGGACCAGGCATCGTCAATCGTCAGTGTGCCGCCAAAACGTACCCCGCCATAAGCCCTAAACGCTTGCCGTCTCAGCAAGGTCAGGTAAATCACTTTCAGGAAGTTTTTGTCCCAACGCACGGTAATGCCGTATTCGGCAACGCCGCCAAAACCTGCCAGCGTACGCTGGTCGAGTTCTTCATAAATTGTTTTAAAATCGGCAATTGGCGTAGGCAACGTAGAGCTATCACCTGTTAATGCTAACGGCAAAGGTTCCAGTTTAAGCGCGTCGATACCGGCAACACCAAAGCCTTCGCTTAACAAATAATGGCTCATGGTGTAACCTGCGGGGCCTAAGCCGACTACCAGCGCATTCTTGCCGTTATACGGCAACATGTAAGGCCGTTTGACGTTCAGAGGATTCCAGCGCGTCAACAGGCTATAAATCTCAAAGCCGTAGGGCATAAATAACACGTCGGTCAATACATTGGTTTCGATTTGCGGAATATTGACCGGATCGGTTTTTTGGTAAATGCAGCCTTTCATGCAGTCGTTGCAGATACGATGCCCCGTGCCAGGGCACATCGGGTTGTCTACGACGATGATGGCCAACGCACCGATGTTGTCGCCATTGCGTTTGACCAGGTGCATTTCGGAAATTTTTTCATCCAGCGGGCAGCCTGTCGTAGTCACGCCCAAGGGGTCAACCTTAAAGGTATTGGTTTTTTTGTTGCGCATACCTTTAGAGCAGGAATCGGTATCGCGCTCGTGGCAATAGATGCAGTGATCAACTTCTGAAAGCGATTGACGTTCATTGAAACGTGGATCGGTTAGCTTAAAACCATCACGAAAACGACGGTGTTTTTGTGGTCCCATCCAGACACTGAATTCACCACGATCAACGGTGTCGTGTTCAACCAGATGCTCGAAATCACGTTTTTCAGGAAACTTGAAACTGAGCCATTTACCCGTTAGCTCATGATTATGCTTGGCCCAAAAACTCCAGCGTTGTACGATGTCCATCAAGCCATTGATGAATTCGCTAGGTTCTTGCAGGGCAATAATGGCTTTAAACTCATCAGCTGTCAGGCTGTTGGCTGCCAACTTGCTGCGTAAGTTTTCAGCTGCCTGATCGGCATTTTTGTAACTGCTGTCTTTATTTTTGGCGATCAGTTTATAGTGGCTAGACAGCTCACCAATGGCAGCGCCCATCTGTGCAACACGACGCTCGGCATCATTATCTTGGTTGGCTTCAGGAAAACCTACTGTCAGCAATAATTCAAAACGTTTTTTAATGAGGTCAATATCATCCCAATTGGCAATGTCCTGACCTTTAAAAACGAAATCCAGTTTTTCAACGACTTCCTGCTTGTAGGTGAAAATAGTGTTGATTTCACTTTGGATCAGGTCTTTTTGTAACTGGTGCTGTTCAGAAACATTGAATAAAATGGCAACAAACTGGCCAACGAAAGGTGCCATGCGAACCAATAAATCAGAAATGGCTTCAGG
>SBAV01000393.1 GCA_005239965.1 Methylobacter tundripaludum | reverse complement strand
GTCTTCAACGCTTGATCGTTTAGCTTGTGATGTGGATAGTGAAGGGCTTACTCCCCGTTTAATTGTTGTTTCCGGTGGCAATATTGATGATCCTAATGCTTGGAATAATTACCCATCAAGCAATAGCACAGATAGTATTCATGATCCTGGCCAAGCATGGAACGTTCTAACAGTTGGAGCTTATACTCAAAAAACACATATTACTGAATCGGATGCTAAAGGTTATTTGCCCGTTAGCTCATCAGGTGGTTTAAGTCCTTTTAGTACAACATCCCGTACTTGGCAAAAACATTGGCCATTAAAACCAGATGTTATGTTTGAAGGTGGCAATGTTGCAAAAGATACTTTCGGTTCAGTAACTATGCACAGTTTAGGTTTGTTGACGACCTCACACGAACTAACTGAACGATTGTTGACTACCACCAATGCAACTAGTTCGGCCACAGCCTTGTGCTCCCGTATGGCGGCACAGATTATGGCGGAATATCCAACTCTTTGGCCTGAGACGATTAGGGCGCTTATTGTCCATTCTGCTGAATGGACTGAACAAATGAAATCTGATTTTCTTGACGCGCAAGAACGTAGTAAAGACTATGAGAATTTAATTCGTCATTGTGGTTTTGGTGTACCCAATCTTGAGCGTGCGTTATGGAGCGTGTCTAATTCTCTAACACTGATTGTTCAAGATGAACTACAACCATTTGTGGTTGAAAAGACAGGAAGTGGACCAAAATTACGCGAAATGCACTTACAATCTTTACCTTGGCCAAAGGAGGCGTTGGTAAATTTAGGTGAAATAGATGTCGAAATGAATGTGACACTTTCTTATTTCATCGAGCCAAGTCCAGGTATTATTGAACGAGGAGCTGGTGGTCGCTATCGCTATGAATCTCACGGTTTACGTTTTGATGTAAAGCGCCCCGAAGAAAAAATAGATGATTTTCGCGCTCGAATTAATAAACGCGCTCGCGATGAAGAAGAAGGAAGTTACAGTGGTGGCGGTTCAGATCCTGGTTGGAGGCTTGGTACATATTTACGTCACTTAGGATCAATACATTCAGATATTTGGACTGGAACAGCAGCTGCTTTAGCTGAACGCGGTGTTCTTGCTATTTACCCAGTAGCAGGCTGGTGGAAAAATCGTAAAAAACTGGAAAGTTATAACAAAAAAGCACGCTATACACTGGTGGTTTCTATTCGTACGCCAGAAACAGATGTTGAGTTATATAACATTGTAGAGAACCTTATTACTACACCAGTAATGATTTAACCCAATAAAATGTGGAAAAACAAGCTATGACTAAACACATTTTAGTAGTATTCACCGGCGGCACCATAGGCTCAACTGCCACTGAAGGCACCGTCAACACCAACGAAATCGCAGCCTACAAACTCATCCAACTGTTCCAGCAACAGTATCCCAATCATCAGCACATCAGCTTTACCAGCATCCAACCCTTGCAACTGCTCAGTGAAAACCTCGCTCCTCCCGCCTGGACAACTCTGATTACCGCCATAGAATCCGCACAACCCGAAAACTATGACGGCATCATAATCACCCACGGCACGGATACTCTCAGCTTTACCGCCTGCGCTTTAAGCTTTTATTTCCATACGCTCAAAAAACCAATACTACTAGTATCCAGTGATTACCCGCTGGATAACCCTAAAGCCAACGGCCTGGATAATTTTATCTGTGCGGTTGAGTTTGTTTTACAAATCAATGAGTCCGGCATTTTTGTGCCTTATCGCAACCCACAACAGGCCATGCACTTGCACAGGGGCGTTCATTTGGCGGCATCGCTACAATTAGGCGGCGACTTTTTCAGCGTTCAGGGCAAACACTACATGCAGTTTGCCGACAATCGCTTTTCAGTCATCAATCCAAAATCACTTTCGCCGCTTACAGTTGTGCCACTAAAACCGGTTTTTTCAGATAAAATTCTGCTGATAAAACCTTACCCAGGACTCAACTATGGTAACGTTTGTCTGGATTATGCCGTGGCCGTTCTGCATGATTTATATCATTCCGGTACTGCGTGTGCCACCCAGCAATGGGGCGATAATTATTCGCTATCTGAATTTATAAAACGCTGCAAGATGAAAGGCATTACTGTTTATATGGCTCCCGCCATTAAAACCGGCGATGCTTATCAAAGCACCCGCGCGTTACTGGAAAACGGCGCAAAAATGCTGTGGAATATGTCGCTGGAAGCCGCTTACGTGAAATTATCATTGGCTTACGGTAACTTTACCGACGAAAAGCACATAGCTGACTTTTTGGCCCAAAATATTGCGCTGGAATTCGTGCATTAAGCCGATTTACATACTGAAACAAACTAATCACAACTGCGCATGGCACAAAAACTAACCAAGGCAGTACAAAAATCAGTTAAAATAAAAAAATTAAACTTTTAATTCTGCAACAAAATACCGGGGTGGTAGCCCTTCCATGCAAACTAAATATAAAACTGATGACCTTAGAATTTGTGAAATCCGAGAAGTGATTGCACCGGTTCAAGTTCACGACGAAATGCCCATTAGTGAACAAGCTGCACAAACCACACTGGAAGCACGCCAGGCTGTTCACAGGATACTCACGGGTCAGGATGATCGGCTTTTGGTGGTCGTCGGGCCATGCTCTATTCACGACACCCAAGCCGCAAAAGAGTACGCGCAACTGCTCAAACAAGCCAAAGATGAATTGGCCGACGACTTATTGGTCATCATGCGGGTCTATTTTGAAAAACCCCGTACCACTGTCGGTTGGAAAGGCTTGATTAATGACCCTGATATTGATTCCAGCTTTAACATCAATAAAGGTTTGCGCGTCGCCAGACAACTGCTGCTGGATTTAAACAGCATTGGTATGCCTTCTGCTACGGAATATCTGGATTTAATCACCCCGCAATACATTTCGGATTTGATTGCCTGGGGCGCTATTGGGGCCAGAACCACAGAAAGCCAAGGTCACCGCGAATTGGCTTCAGGCGTCTCTTGCCCTATTGGTTTTAAAAACTCAACAGACGGTACGGTGAAAATTGCCATTGATGCCATAGGTTCGGCCATGAGCCCGCATCATTTCCTGTCCTTGACCAAGGCCGGTCACTCGGCAATTTTTTCCACGACCGGCAATGAAGATGTACACATTATTTTAAGAGGCGGTAACGATGGCCCCAATTATGATGCTGTCAGCGTCGAAAAAGTGGCGGAAAGCTTGAACAAAGCCAACCTAAGGCCCAATATCATGATTGATTTCAGCCATGCCAACAGCCTTAAGCAATGCCATAGGCAGCTGATTATCGGCGAAGATGTGGCCGAACAAATTGCGGGTGGCGATTACAGAATTATGGGCGCAATGATCGAGAGCCATCTTAAATCAGGTAGCCAGAAGGTTATTGAGGGGCAACCTCTAATCTATGGTCAAAGCATTACCGATGCCTGTTTGAGTTGGGAAGACACTTTTCCGCTGTTAAAAACATTGGCTGAGGCCGTACAACGCCGTCGGAGTTTTGTTGAATGATTGTTTATATTAATGGTGAGCCTCATGAGTTTTCTGGCCCTACCCATGTTGCTGATGTCATTGCTATGCAAGGCTTGACTGGCAAGAAAATTGCTCTCGAATTAAACCGTGAAATTCTGCCTTTTCAACAATACGGCAGCCAACAATTGGCAGATGGTGATCGTCTTGAAATTGTCCATGCTATCGGCGGCGGACAAAACGATTCCTTCGTTATCGCCGGCACGACCTATCAATCCCGCTTACTGGTCGGCACAGGCAAATACAAAGATCTCAACGAAACCCGTTTGGCGATTGAAGCCAGTGGCGCACAAATTGTAACTGTTGCCATTCGCCGTACCAACATTGGCCAAAATCCTGGCGAGCCTAACTTGCTCGAGGTCATTTCACCGGACAAGTACACCATCTTGCCCAATACCGCAGGTTGTTACACTGCTGAAGAGGCGGTGAGAACCTGTCGCTTGAGCAGAGAATTGCTCGGTGGCCATAAATTGGTCAAACTGGAAGTTTTGGCCGATCAAAAAACCTTATTTCCGGATGTCGAAGAAACTTTTGTCGCGGCAAAACTGCTGGTAAAAGAAGGCTTCGACGTTATGGTTTACACCAATGATGATCCTATTGCCGCAAAAAAACTGGAAGACATAGGCTGTGTTGCCGTTATGCCACTGGCCGCGCCTATTGGTTCAGGCCTGGGTATTCGCAATCCTTATAATATTTTGACGATTGTCGAAAATGCCAAGGTGCCTATTTTGGTGGATGCCGGCGTGGGTACTGCTTCTGATGCGGCTATGGCGATGGAATTAGGTTGCGATGGCGTGCTAATGAATACCGCAATCGCTGCCGCAAAAAATCCAATTCTCATGGCTTCCGCGATGAAAAAAGGCATAGAAGCCGGACGTGAAGCTTTTTTGGCCGGACGTATGCCGAAACGGCGTTTTGCATCTGCGTCATCACCGCTTGATGGTTTGTTTTTCTAGTACCGCCTTATTCCAGCGATTACTGTGAAGTTTTGTGTGTCATGAATTCTACCGTCCCTGCCTTCACGCAAAGAATCCGTAGTTTTGTGCCACGGCAAGGCCGGATCACGGCTGGGCAAGAATTTGCCCTGGAAAACTATTGGTCAGAGTACGGTCTCGATACCAGCATACAGTACGATTTTGCACAGGTTTTCGGGCGTGATGCGCCGATTATCGTCGAGATAGGTTTTGGCAACGGCGAAAGCTTAGCCACAATGGCGGCGGCAAACCCGGATAACAACTATATCGGCATCGAAGTACATCGCCCCGGTGTCGGGCATTTGCTGATGAAAATAAAGCAGGGCAATATCGGTAACCTAAAAATCTATAATCACGATGCCATAGAAATTTTGGAAAAACACTTCCCTGACAATAGCTTGAGCGGTGTACATCTGTTTTTCCCTGATCCATGGCCGAAAAAAAGGCATCATAAAAGACGTATCGTGCGTGCCAGTTTTGTGGAAATGCTGGTCAAAAAACTCAAACCGGGCGGCTATTTTCATGCCGCTACCGATTGGGAAAATTATGCCGGGCATATACTGGAAGTATTATCGACAGCCAAAGGCATGAGCAACACAAGCGCCACGCACGATTACTGCGAACGCCCCGATTATCGGCCTTTAACAAAATTTGAACAGCGCGGGATACGCTTAGGGCACGGCGTGTGGGACTTGATTTTTACTAAGGTTTAAAAGCTTGAGCAATACTGCTCAGTACAGCAGCGCAAAATACGCGCTACTGCTTAACAACGCTATCCAACTGCATTGCTCTAATCATCATAGCCAGCTCATCCCGCTGTCGGCGTAGAGGCTCTATCTCGGCTTCAAGCAAAGCGATTTTTTCCGCAACTGAGCCTTTTGATTCATTAATTTTTCTAAGCAGTTGCATACGGCTTTCGATTTGCTTCTTATGGTCCTTGATTTGGTGCATTAACGGTGTCAGTACGCCGTTACTCCAGGCAATCGCATCAGCATGGGCTTGTCTTAATACGTTCCTCGCCTTGGCAATCAAGGTGCTGTACAGCTTGTGTATCACCAGGCTTTGCTCGGTCATGGTGGTTTTCGCGCTTAACCGGAAAGCCTCGCCTTCTGCAAATATCTGTTCCAATTCAACCTGATAAGGCTTTATTGAAAACAACGGTGGCTCTATTTCTTTAAAACCGTACTCGTCTTTGAATTTTTTGTGTATTGCTTTAACCAAGCGCCGCGTTTCGTTGGTGATATCGATAGAATCCTGCAACAAATCCCGTAAGTCATCAAACAACTTGCGCATGTTTTGCTTCATGCCGAAAGTGGTCAGGCTTTTCGCCATGTCGCTGCGCGTACTACGGATAATCGGATCGATCTTTTCTTTGGAAAAAGAATCAATCAGCATCTTGGCCTGCACAGAAAACACCCGGCGGCTGGCTTGGAAGTTCTCGATGTTCGCCATGTACAGTTGTTGTCGATCACGTGTTTCTGCCATCAACTTGGCGGTCATATCATGGTTTTCAAAATCGATTTTCTTGAATTCTTCCAGCTGCTTGGTGGCATTGGTCAGCGCCAAGTCAGTGATGCTGGAGGATTCATTCACCAAGAAACCAATATCACGCACCAATGAGCCCATCAGTATAGTGCGGCGCTGCAACAAAATATCGTTGGCCAGATATTTTTCCAATCCATCCAGACGGCTTTTTTCCAGCAACTTGTCATCGCCCTTAACCTTGCCTAATAATGCCTGTTTGGCCGAAACCGGGAAAATGGCACTTTCATCCAGCTTCAAGGTGGCTGCAGAAGTTCTAATTTGTGAATTGATCGCGTCTTGATAACCCCGTTCTCCGGCAAGATCGTCCCACATGGCATCGATTTTATTCATGACCACAGCAAGGCCTTGCTTATTGCCACCGCGTGTACTGCACACATGGTTCATCCACATGTCCATGTCGCTCTTGGTGACGCCGGTATCGGCGGCAAGCACAAAGACTATCGCCTGCGCACTGGGCAGCATATTTAAGGTCAGTTCCGGCTCAGTGCCTAAAGCATTTAAGCCGGGCGTATCCAAAATACACAAGCCTTGCTGTAACAAAGGATGGGGAAAGCTGATCAAGGCATGGCGCCAGCACGGTATCTCAACTTTTTCAGGGTTAATGATACCTTGTTCAGCGGCCAGCCGTTCATTCCACAGGCCCAGTTTGTCGGCGACTTGCCGATCAACCATTTTTGTGGCGCACAATTCTTTGAAGGCTTCCTGCATTTGCGACGGCGAACTGCTGTCCAGTTTGAACTGTGTCCATCGTTGTGGTTGTTGCTTCAGTTCCGCCAAGGAAATGTCTTCAAGCCGACTATCGATATTCAACAAACGAATATAACTGCCGCCTTCTTCGTCATAAAAAAGCTCAGTAGGCGACATCGTCGTGCGCCCTGCTGTAGACGGCAGTAAACGAACGCCGGTCTCAGCAAAAAACAGTGAGTTGATTAATTCGGTTTTGCCTCGCGAAAATTCAGCGACAAAAGCTAGGGTAATACGATCAGTTTGTAGATTATTTATCGCGTTTAAAATCGTGTTGGTACTGTGCGGATCATTCATTCCATAACGAATGCGCCATTGGTGATACATTTCTATAGCCTGCACCACCTTGGCACGCCAGAGCGCATACTCGTGCATTTGATCTTTAAATTCCAGATTCCTCATGGCAAGCCTTTTATTGCTAACACAATTCTATAATGTAAGTCGAACTAGTGAATTAGATGGTTGTTTCCCGTTAATTGTAGCCTATATCTCAATAACTGTTAGCTTAAGATGTTTTTATTTTTTATATTTGGAAAATAATTTTTTGGCGCTAAATCCCATAATGGCGCTGGTAATCAATTATCGCATCTAACGGATACTCAGGTTTACTTTTAATGTATTCAATGACATTTGCCAATGTAATGATAGACACAACCGGCATGGCAAACAAGGCGCTCACCTCCTGTATGGCAGAAACGTCATTCCTGCCCTTTTCTTGCCTGTCCAATGCTATTAAAACGCCAGCTGGTGTGGCTCCCGCGTTTTTTATGATGTTAACAGATTCCTTAACTGACGTACCGGCAGTAATGACATCATCCAGTATAAGAACACGCCCCCGCAAAGGTGATCCCACCAAGCTACCGCCTTCACCATGATTTTTCGCTTCTTTGCGGTTGAATGCGAACGGAATATCCTTGGATGTCAGTGTGGCGTAAGCAATTGACGTGGCACTGACTAACGGAATGCCTTTGTAGGCCGGGCCATAAAGAATGTCGGGATTTATGCCCGATTGCAGTAGCGCCTTCGCATAAAACTGTCCCAGTTTTGCCAATTGCGCCCCGGTATTAAATAAGCCGGTATTAAAAAAATAAGGGCTACTACGACCGGATTTGAGCAAAAATTCGCCAAATTTGAGTACACCGCAATCCAACGCGTAAGCAATAAAGTCTTTTTGGTAATCGAGCATAGCTATGAATAAATGATCCTGAAAGTTGTTAATTAAGGCATAAATTTTTCTAAAATGCTATCCAAAAAACTCCAGCCCTTCTTTGAACAATAATAGCGATTATCTTGTTTGATAAGCAAATTTTGTTGTAGGCACTGCGATAATGCAGGCTCAAGCGTATCCGGTCGAAGTCCGGTTACAGTGGTGTAAGCCGTCAGACTAAAGCCCGATCGCAGGCGCAAATGGTTCATCAAAAACTCTAAAGGCAAATCAGCGCTGGCAATCAGCTTGGCGGCTCCATGTTCATGGCTATCCGCTAAATATTGCGCTGGACTTTTCGGCTTTACTGTGCGCGCTATCTGATTTGGCAGCGTTTGTGTTAATTTACCGTGCGCTCCGGCACCAATTCCTAAATAATCACCAAATTGCCAATAATTGACATTGTGCCGGCATTGTTTTTCGGACCGACTGTATGCAGAGATTTCGTATTGCTGATAGTGTGCGTCTACCAGTATTTCTTGGCAGCGCTTTTGAATGTCATCAATCAAGCCGTCGTCAGGCAATTTTGGGGGGAATCTATAAAAATAGGTATTTGGCTCCAACGTCATCTGATAAAAAGAAATATGGGTAGGCGCAAGGCCGATGGCGGTAACCATATCATTGATACTGCTCTCGACAGTTGCACCGGGCAAACCGTACATCAAATCCAGATTAAAATTATCAAAACCGGATTGATGAGCCGTTTCAGCCGCCTTAATAGCTTCTAGTCCTGAATGCACACGCCCTAAATGAGTCAGTAACTGGTCATTAAAAGATTGTACGCCTATCGATAAACGATTAATGCCTATGGCTTTGAACTCTTGGAACTTATTGCTCTCAAAGGTTCCGGGGTTGGCTTCCAGGGTGATTTCCACATCGTCCACGACAGTCAATTGTTGTCCGATACCGCGCAACAAACGATCAAGGGCTTCGGGGGAAAACAAGCTGGGCGTCCCCCCTCCCATAAAAATGCTACGTATAGGCCGATCAATACCGTACTGCGTTACATCGATAGCCAGATCACGCAGTAGCTTGTTGGTGTATTCGATTTCGGGAATACTGGATTTAACGGCATGAGAGTTAAAATCGCAATAAGGGCATTTTTTGATACACCAGGGAATATGGACGTACAGGCTGAGCGGTAACAAGATCTTCCAAATGTTTAGTTATGAGTTTATTCAGTCTATCATTAGATAGGCTGTAAAAAAGGTAATTTTTCACTTTTGGATTTTTAACTGATGATATAAGCCCCTAAAAGCTGTTGCCCACGAAAAGCACGAAAAAACAATAAATAGAGGCCTGCCAATTACCCAGTGCCGGTAGAGTTCTATTAATGGAACACAGATAGAAAGGATTTAAGCCTCCTATCAGTACTTATCAAACAAATCAGTCGCCATTTCTTTAACTGTTTTTTTTTATCTTTCGTGCTTTTCGTGGACAATCCTTAATTAACAACGCATTAAAATTAAAACCTATGAGATTACTACTTGTTGAAGATGACGAAATACTGGGCGATGGTTTGGTTGCCGGTTTAAAAATGGAAGGTTACGCCGTAGATTGGCTGACCAACGGCAAGCTCGCCGATGAAGCCCTGAAAATAAACAGCTATGAACTGATTGTCCTGGATCTTAATTTGCCGGACATGGATGGCATGGATATTTTACGCGCCTTAAGGGCCCGCAAAGATGAAACGCCGGTGATGGTATTAACGGCAAAAGATACTGTTCCAGATCGGGTTTTAGGCCTCGATAGCGGCGCGGACGACTTTGTGATCAAGCCCTTTGAACTCGACGAAGTCTGCGCCCGATTACGGGCACTGGCACGGCGTAACGAAGGCCGTAGCGTTCCGCACATCGAACACAAAGGTATCATTTTGGAACCTGCTTCCCACCAAATCACTTATCATGGTGAAAAAGTGGAGCTCTCGCAAAAAGAATTCGAAATTCTAAGCTTTCTGATGAGCAATATAGGGCGGGTCGTATCCCGTGCCAGGCTGGAAGAAAGCCTGTATTCCTGGAATTCTGATATAGAAAGCAACACTGTTGAGGTACACATCCACTACTTACGTAAAAAACTGGAGCCTTCGTTGATTCGCACCGTCAGGGGGGTTGGGTATATTATCGACAATGATGACGACGCATGAATTATTCTCTCCGGCAACGCCTATTGATTAGCCTGCTCTCGGCGTCCATGCTAATCTGGGGCATAACCGCCTATATCAGTTATAAAACCACGCGCACCGAAGTGGGGGAGTTGTTTGATGCCGAACTAGCGCAATCTGGAAAAGTGTTGCTGGCGTTTTTGGAAACCTTGCCGAAAGATGAGCCGCTGGAAGAAAACTGGAAACAAAATCAATCTGATGCACTTAATCGCTACTTTCCACGAAAATTTCCTTATCAATTAGACAACGAAAACCAGGATTTGCTTTTAGAGGAAGAAAACGATCCCCGCTTCCACATTCACAATTTTAATGAAATAGACACCAGCGATCCTTTATCGCACGCCTTTGATGAACTGTTGCAAGCCAAGGATTTCGATCATAAATACAAATACGAAAGAAAAATCGTCTTTCAATTATGGAGCGAAGATGGCAGATTATTACGGCATTCCAAAAACGCACCGGAACAACCGTTTTCCAAGGGCATAGAAGGACTGAGCAAAACCACCATCGACGGTGATTTATGGCACGTTTTTAGCGTGGCTAATACAGGCGGCCAATACATTATTCAGGTAGGACAAAAACAGGCCATTCGTACCGAATTAACCGAAGAAATTTCCTCCCAGCTGGTCACGCAATTCCTGTACGGTATGCCGTTTTTAGGCGTTGTGATATGGCTTATTGTCGGTCATGCGTTAATGCCTTTGAATCGCCTGGAAAAACAACTGGCCAAGCGCGAAGCCAGTTATCTTAAGCCTTTATCGACGAAAAAACTGCCCAATGAAATTGTGTCAGTGGTCAATGAAATGAATAATCTCTTTGTGCAACTGGAAGAAGCGCTGGAACATGAACGGCAATTTACTGCCGATGCTTCCCACGAGTTAAGGACGCCGTTAGCAGGCCTGTTAACCCAGGCGCAGGTCGCATTAAGAGCCACCGATGATACAGTCCGCATGCAAGCCTTACAACGCATAAAACAGGGTGTCAACCGAATGACTTACATGGTGCAACAGTTGCTGACTTTTTCGCGTATTGAATCCTCCAGCACGGCATTTTTGGCCAAAACAACTTTATCATTGCATCATGAAATCGTTCAGGCCATCACCGAATTGGAGCCTAATGCGCACAAAAAACGCATACAAATAGAATTTGTTGCCGAAGACAATGTAGCTTCAATAATAGCTAATGGCCAGCTCATCAACATTCTGGTCAAAAACATTATTGACAATGCCATTAAATACACGCCCGCCAAAGGCAATATCCTGATTAATCTGGCAAACGGCCCTAATTATTTAAAATTTTGCGTGGAAGACTCCGGCCCTGGCATTCCAGAGGATCAATACGAACAATCTCTAAAACGTTTTCACCGCTGCATAGAGACCGCCAATACCGCCCAAGGCAGCGGCTTGGGGTTTTCGATTGTGCAAAGAATTGCAATCATCCATGGCGCGACACTGACTTTGGGCGAATCACAGTTGGGCGGGCTTAAGGTAACCGTATTGTTTCCGATGCCAAAAAAGCCAAATGAATTGTCATTGCAGAGCAAATTGAGTTTTTTCAGCAGAAAAAAATCTGATGCGCTGTTAAAGCTAAAGCCGCCGTTTACACAATAATTTTTTGTCCACGGAAAATAAAAATAACGCGTTGAGATGCGCTTCATTGCGTTTGACATTTCCAAAGGTGCCTTAAAACCATGAAACCATCCCTAGCCCTAGTACTCAGTCACTCTTTAAGTGTCGGGTGTATTTTTGTCCAGTGTGCGACCTACGAGTTTTTTAAAACCTCGTAGGTCTTGCGATTTACCCGACAGAATAAATGTGACTGAGTACTAGCCACCCACCGTAGTAAAGCAGTGCAACAATCCGTGCTACGTTTTCGCACAGTTAACCCGCGTGTGCTTGGTCCCGTTCTTTATGGTGTAGACAAAAACGGCAACGACCTGGATTTGTTAGTGGATGCCTTACCCGGCGCTACCTTGTTTGATCTGGGCGGCCTACAAATCGAACTAGAAGAATTACTGGGCGTTCCGGTTGATCTATTAACGCCTGGGGATTTATCGCCGAAATTCCGCGATCAAGTGCTTGCTGAAGCTCGTCCTGTATGATCGAGAACCGTTTACCCGATTATCTCGACCACATGATGGAAGCTACAAGATTGGCCTGCTGTTAAAAAACTACGGGGATTTGGTGGTGGTGCATAATTGTAAACGTTTGCATTCTGCCCCTAGCATTCAAAACCTGTCAAAATACCCGATCAAATAACATAGCCAGTGCAATATCGTGTTCAAATCTATAAAACCAGACACCAGCGCCTCAAAAACAGACCGTTTCCCGTGCAGCAAATGCGGCGCATTGCTGACTTTCAAACCTGGGACACAGCTCCTCACCTGCCAATATTGCGGCCAGGAAAACCAGATTGAACAGCGTTTCGGTGAAATCCAGGAATACGATTTTCATCAGGCATTAATCGAACTGGCGCAAGCTAAACCTGTTACCGAAACTGCGGAGATACACTGCAATGCCTGTGGTGCTAGCTTTAAATTTGCTAACAGTGTCCATGCGGGTGAATGCCCTTTTTGCGGTACGACGATTGTTACCAGTACCGCACAGGCAAAGCCGATTACACCTAAGTCTTTGTTGCCTTTTAAAATCACCGAACAACAAGCCAAGCAACAGTTTCGGCGTTGGTTAAAAGGCCTATGGTTTGCACCTAACAAAATCAAAAAATACACCGACGACGATGCCAAGCTGGTGGGCGTTTACATACCCTACTGGACATTTGACAGCGCCACAGAAACCACTTATCTGGGTGCGCGGGGTGATATTTATTATGTCACCCAGGAAGTACAAGTCGAACGGGATGGCCGCCTGGTTAGCGAAATCAGGCAAGTGCCGCAAATTCGCTGGACACCTGTGCGCGGCAGAGTTTCACGATTCTTTGATGATGTGTTGGTCGATGCCAGTAAATCATTGCCCCGGCAAATCGTCGACTATCTGGAACCCTGGGATTTGGAAAATTTGCTACCTTATAACGAAAGTTATCTGAGCGGCTTTACCAGCGAATACTATCAGGTTAATCTCGACCAAGGCTTTGATGAAGCCAAACGCAAAATGGACAATGTGATCTACCAGGATATTGCCTTTGATATCGGCGGCGACCAGCAACGCATTGACCAACACAACACCCGCCACAGCAACACAACTTACAAACATTGCCTGTTACCGGTCTGGTCTGCCGCTTTCCGCTACCAGCAAAAAGCCTACCGCTTTGTCATTAATGGCAGGACGGGACGGGTACAAGGCGAGCGGCCTTACAGTTACTGGAAAATTGCCTTTGCCGTTATCTTTGGCATGATTGCTTTGGCGGGTTTACTTGTGTTCACTGAGCGCTCTGGCACGCTGCGTCAAAATCAAACCTATTATTATCGTTAGGAAATTTCTAAAAAACAAAGCAAGCCATGAACAAACCACAATACATTACAAGGCAAAGCATAACTTGGCTTTTTTGTCCGGTATAGCTTCAACAGCGTTAGGAATGTAGGGGACTGAATTTTTGCCAACAATTAAATTCAATCTTGAACCCTGACCCAATTAACGATAAGCTGAATGATAACTGATGTTAGTCAGCTAGCAAAAGCTGCTAATCGACTTAAACCGCTCCAAAAGTTGATTAGTTCACCGATTGGGGCGCAAAACGAGAGCAATCGTATGAATGAAAGTATCAATTGGTTTATGGTGGCCTTAAAAAAATATTCCGATTTTGAAGGACGGGCACGAAGAAAAGAATACTGGAATTTTATTTTGATATACCTGCTCACAATAACCCCATTGGGTTTTATAGATATTCTAACCGGCACTATGATTTTCGAACTGGGTGTCGGCTTTCTAAGCGGCATTTATATGCTGTATATGCTCTGCCCTATAATCGCCGTAACCGCTAGACGGCTGCACGATACCAATCACAGTGGTTGGTGGCAGCTAGTTAATCTGGTACCGTTGCTTGGCCTTGTCGTCTTACTGTTTTTTACCTTACAGGATAGCCAACCTGGTGACAACCAATACGGACCCAATCCCAAGACTGACGAAGGATAAGCCCCCCCTGATCCCGTTAAAGTTAAGCCGTTCATGGTAAATCTATGAAACCACGAATGGTTTAACGCCTTGTTTAATCGAGGAGCGCTACCAATCCGTTTAAATTGTTCTCCCAACTGAACTGGGCTTTAACAAATTCACGGTTATTTAGCGATGTTGTGATGTCATGACTGCTAAGCAAAGTGTTTATATGTTGAATCATGCCTTCCGCCTCATCACAAACTGATACCGACAGCGTCGAATCGCACGGGATACCCTCCATTGCCGCTGAACTAGCCACCACATATTTAGCCATAGACATGGCTTCCAGTACCTTGTTTTGAATGCCCCTGGCAATTCTTAACGGTGCAACGGCAAGCCAGGCGTGGGCAATATACGGTCTGACATCGGGTACAGCACCGGTCACAATCACATTACTATTGGCCAATCCCTGAACGTCTTTGGTCGGCTTGGAACCGACAATATAAAACTTTGCAGTTGGATGGCTTTTAACGACTCTAGGAAAGACATGTTCAGAAAACCATTTTACCGCATCGACATTCGCCCAATAATCCATTGCGCCGGTAAAAACCAGCACTTGCTCACTGCCGTTATTCGGATAGGGAGAATCAAACGTTTGTTCGGGAGAAAAATAATCGACATTGACACCGTTGTTGATATGAGAAATCTTATCGCTGACTTGGGGTGCCAATTTTTTAAATAAGGCGGCTTCCTGTTCAGACACAAAAGTACTGACTTTGGCTTTCACCGCCAACGCCTGTTCGTAATCAAACAAGTATTTGGCTTCGCGTTGATAAATCCATTTTGCTACGCCACGTTTTTTTTCAGCGTACTGTCGCCATTTATCGGAATCAACATCAACAAAATCAACCACCATGTCAATATCATGTTCGGGCTTTATAAACTGTCCCATTACCGATGAAAATATCAGGGCTTTTTTAATCGCGTGATTTTTTACCACGTTATCCACCCAATCCTGCATGGCTTGGTTTCTGTAGTAAGGCAAACTCAGGGCTTCACCGGCCAACAAACCTCTGGCGCTGCCTATTTTGGCACGCAGCGGATTCAGCGGCTGGTAACAGGCACTGGCGCATAGCGCATCCACTTTATCGGTATATTGACTATCGTTGGTATCATCAACAAATGTACCTAAATGGACGTTGTAAGCTGATGCCAAGCGTTTTAAAAAATGAAACGAACGGATTTTATCGCCTTTATTGGGTGGGTAGGGGATACGGTGGGCTAGAAAAAGTAAGTCTTTCATAAGAGATGCTATTGATACCAATAGATAGCAAGTTAATGCTTTATATAAATGACATGCAAAAACACATCATGAATTTAGGTTTTGAAAATAATGTATTTTTTCGAGTCCATACAGGTTTCTGAGTAAATCAATAGGAAAACAATAGTTAATAGCCTTCATTGGCATTCGATTTAGTTGTTTGATTATACTGGGCAGAGTGTAACAATGAACACCACCTTCCTGGATAATAAAGTGCTTGTAATGAAAGGCAAGATCGTTCATTGAACCAAGTACTTTCTTACTATTGGTTTTTGCATAACCTATTTCAGCGTATTCAGACAGAATGCTTTGTATTATCTGCTCTGTAAAGCCTTCTTCAGCAAGCACGCACTGTAGATAGTTTTTAAACAAACCACCGAGTTCTTTTATTTGCGCTCTTGGAACATCGGGGGCAATAAAGTTGCATAAGGTTTTGTCATTGGCAAAAAGGATACATTTTTTGCGATCGATATAAATTAGGTTAGCGTGCCAATCCCCAAGAAGTGAATCATTAGACTCCTCAACCAATAAATCCGATTTTATCAACCCCATTTCTTTCTGAAGTTTGCCCGTACATTTAATCAGTAGCATATATTGATT